>CAMCFW010000211.1 GCA_945874195.1 Chryseobacterium gleum | reverse complement strand
CATGGACGAACTGATGACTGCGGCCGTCATACTTGAAATAGCAATTCTCAACTGCTTTTTGTTCTCGTCCTTTTCGATGAGGATGGGGCATTCGTGGTAAAACGTACTGTATTCCTTGGCCAACTCGTAGGTGTAGTTGGCAATGATGGCCGGACTGTATTCATCGCCCGCGATCTGAACGGTCTCTGGGTATTGGCTCAGGGTTCTTAGCAAAGAGCGTTCATAATCGTTGATGGAATCTGCCTGAAGCGCTTGACCTAAGGTGTCAATTTCGGTCTCATTCACTTTTCTTAGCACCGACATTATTCGCGCATGGGCGTACTGAATGAAGGGGCCGGTATTTCCTTGCAGGTCGATGCTTTCTTCGGGGTTGAAGAGCATGCGCTTCTTTGGATCCACTTTTAACATGAAGTATTTCAGTGCGCCAAGTCCGAGCATTTCGAAAAGCTGTTCAGCCTCAGCGGAAGACATATCAGCAAGTTTGCCCTTTTCTTCAGATTGCGCCTTGGCGGTCTGCACCATTTCGTCCATCAGGTCATCCGCATCAACCACGGTGCCCTCGCGCGATTTCATCTTTCCCGAAGGAAGATCCACCATGCCATAAGACAGGTGGTAGCAGTTCTTGGCCCATTCGAAACCAAGCTTACCAAGAATGAGGAACAACACCTTGAAGTGATAGTCCTGCTCATTTCCGACAGTATATATGAGTTGGTTGAGTTCGGGCCAATCGGTGTAACGCAGTTTGGCAGTACCGAGGTCTTGCGTCATGTAAACTGCTGTGCCGTCTGAACGAAGCAACAGTTTCTGATCCATTCCATCAGCAGTCAGGTCGCACCAGATAGAGCCGTCAGCGCGCTTTTGCAGCACGCCCTCCTCCACTCCGCCTTCCACAAGTTCCTTTCCTATCAGATAGGTGTTGCTTTCATAATAGAGTTTGTCGAAATCAACGCCCAACCGATCATAGGTTACATCGAACCCTTGGTAGACCCAACCGTTCATCGTTGACCACAGGTTTCGCACGTCCGCATCGTCAGCTTCCCATTTCAGAAGCATTTCGCGCGCCTCTATCAAGATCGGTGCTTCGGCCTCGGCCTCCTCCTTCGTCTTTCCTTTCTCAATCAGCTCAGCGATCTGCGCCTTGTATCGCTTGTCGAACTCCACATAATATTTGCCTACCAACTTATCGCCTTTCAATCCGGAAGATGCGGGCGTTTCTCCTCCACCGAACTTTTGCCAGGCCAACATGCTCTTGCAAATGTGAATACCGCGGTCGTTGATCACCTGTACCTTTTTCACTTGGTGACCATTTGCCTTCAGTATTTCTGCAACCGAATAGCCGAGCAGATTATTTCGTATGTGGCCCAAGTGAAGTGGTTTGTTGGTGTTAGGCGAAGAGTATTCGACCATGATATTGCGGCCGTGTGCTCCCTTGGGGCGAAAGCCGTAATTCGGAACCAATCTCATCTCATTCAATTTGCCAACCCAATATTGGGCCGTGAATGAAATGTTGAGAAAGCCTTTGACCACATTGAACGATTCTACGAATGGGATCTCTTTGACCAATGCCTCGCCTATCTGCTGACCGGTCTGTTCGGGAGACAATTTTGAAACTTTGAGAAGTGGGAATACCACCAAGGTCACATCGCCTTCGAAATCCTTTCGGGTCTTCTGAATCTGAACCTGATCTTCGGTGGGCTCGGCCCCAAACAACTGGTGAATGATGCTTTGAATTTCCTGTATGAATGAACGGCTCACGTGGTTGCTGAATTTTGGTGCAAAACTAGGAATAGGGAGTTAGAATTAGGGGAATTGATGTTCACCATTTGGAATGAAGGATGGTTTGGCCCTGCTTGCTGGCCATAACGTTGGCTCCGGAGCGTCTGCGTTAGGGATTGAAGCGGTTACCCCGCAGGGCACGTTGAGCGCCCGAGGAGTATGAGCGGAAAGCCCGCCCCCCTTGCGCAGCTTGGGGGAACGCCCTCTTGTGGATGATGCGCAACGACCTGCTACGACCAACAGTAGGGCCTTCTTGCTACCTTCGCGCCATAATTCTCAAAGGCATGAGCAAGAACATTCACGTTTCGTCAGAAGTGGGCACGCTGAAGCGGCTTATCATTCACAGTCCGGATGCAGGTATCGGAAAGATCGCACCTCGAATGATGGAAGATCTGCTTTATGACGACATCGTTTATCTTGAAAAGATGCGCGAGGAATACAACGAATATCTGAGCGTTCTGCTTTGGTTCCTTGATCCGGAGGTGATGCGTAACCGTGATAAAAATGATCCCGATTTCTTTAAACCCACGAAGGAGGGCTATCTGCAATCGGACAAAGTGCTTGATGCAGAATATCTGCTGATGCAGGTGTTGAAGAACGACCTGGCCAAGCAGTTGCTGGTTTCGGCCGTTTGCGCCATGGAAAAATGCGATTTCGAGACGCAGATGCTGCTGATGAAGATGTCGCCCGACACGCTTACACGCACCCTCATTTCGGGCGTTTGGATCTATGATGGTGAGGAGGACTACCTATTTGCTCCGCTGCCCAATTTCATCTTTACTCGCGACATCGGCATTGTAATAAACGACCATCTTTTGCTTATAAAAGCGGCCGAAAAAGGAAGGACCCGTGAAGCGCTTCTTATCAAATACATAGCCTACTTTTCGCTTTTTGGCGATGAGGCCAATTGGGACAAATATCAATTCTCTGATCGCGTGATTGAGTTGGAGGACAACGAATACTACTTCCTTACCGACTCGCTGAACAAGGCCCGCCAAGAGGTGAGCATTGAAGGTGGAGATGTGATGATGGTAAGTCCGCGACACCTATTGGTTGGCCTAAGCGCCCGCACCACACAGAACGCCATTCATCAATTGACCACCCAACTCTTCACCAAGAATCTGGTCGACAAGGTATCGGTGGTGAACATTCCGGCCGAGCGTGCCTATATGCACATCGACACCATTTTCACCATGATAAAACGCGATACGTGGGTGATGTATGCCCCGTTTACCCGCGATGCCATTACCCTTTCGAAAGAAGAGATCGATTTTAGGAGAATGCTGGATGATGAGATGGAAACTCCTGAAGAGCAGGTGTATGTCACTCAGTTCATCCGAAAAAAGAAGGCCGATGGTTTTAAAGTTGAAATGAAGGAATTCGACTATCTGGACGACCTTTTGAAACAAGTGAGCAAGGAAGATTTCGGCTGCGAAAGGGTGCGCATCATTCCTAATGCGAACGGAAAATTCCCTTTCACCGAGCGCGAACAATGGACTGACAGTTGCAACTTTCTGGCCATTCGCGAAGGGGTGATCATTGGCTATGACAGAAACACTTATACAAACGACACGCTCAAGAAGCGCGGCTTCAAAATCATCAAGGCCGAAGATTTCAATGCTAGAATGGACGCTGGCGAAGATCTGGACGATGTGATAACGGGCGACACGCTCATCATTCTGCCATCAGCCGAACTTTCAAGAGCCCGCGGTGGCACCCACTGTATGAGTTTGCCACTTCAACGTGAAGATTTCTAACATGAGCTCGCAGAACACCGACCAATTACTGATGATCAGGCCTGTTTCGTTCTTCATGAACCTGCAAACGGCAACCGACAACCACGATCAGCAGAATGTGGATGGCATGAACAACGAAAAGGCACAGGAAATGGCCTTGAAGGAGTTCGATGCATTTGTGGCCAAACTGCGCAATGCAGGGGTGAGCGTGACGGTGATCGAGGACACACCCAACCCGGCAACGCCCGATAGCATTTTCCCCAACAACTGGGTTTCCTTCCACGAAGATGAGTCGGTATTCCTGTATCCAATGTGTGCCGAAAACCGAAGAGCAGAAAGACGCATGGATATTCTAGAGCAACTGGAAGACCGCGGATTTTGCATAGACCGTGTGTTCGACCTGACGGATGCCGAAAAGGACGGACAGTTCTTGGAAGGCACCGGAAGCCTTGTACTTGACCACGAGAACAGGATCGCCTACGCCTGCCTTTCGCAGCGCACACACCCCGATGTGTTGGAAGAATGGGCCGAACTTACCGGCTACAGCACGGTAACTTTCGAGGCTTTGCAAGAAGTGAACGGCAACTGGCTGCCCATTTACCACACCAATGTGATGATCAGCGTGGGTCAAGAATTGGCCATTCTGTGTGCCGATTGCATAAAAAACGCATCAGAGCGCAATGCGGTGATCGCCTCGCTGAAAAATTCAGGAAAGGAGATCGTGTTCATTTCCGAGAAGCAGAAATCGAGCTTTGCCGGAAACATGTTGCAGGTGATGAATGACAAAGGCGAAAAGATCATGTTGATGTCCACCAAGGCTTTCGAAAGCCTGACGGCCGAACAGGTGGCCACCATCGAAAACACCAACCGCATCCTTCACAGTTCGCTGCACACCATAGAAACCTTGGGCGGAGGCAGCGCACGCTGCATGATGGCGGAGATCTTCTTACCGAAGGCCTGAGGATCCCAAGGAGCGAAGAAATAAACATTCAACCCTGTCGCTACCTCAGTTGCAAAGCTCGTTGAGAGTAAAACGTGCCTGTTCGTAGCCCAGTTCGGTAGCTTTCTGAATATCGTCACAGCCGCTCTTCTTGTCGCCTTTTCGATAGTTGGCCACTCCGCGGTCGAAGTAGGCGCTGGCGTAGTTGGCATCCATTTCAATGGCTTTGGTATAGTCGGCAATGGCCCCGGTCAGGTCTTTGCTCTTTTCGCGGGCAATGCCACGGTTGCGGTATGTTCTGGCGTTGTTCGGGTCGAGGGCAATGGCACGGTCGAAATCGGAGAGCGCAAGCTGAAGATCGCCCTTATGTTCGTGGGCCACTGCACGATCAGCAAAGGCC
>CAMCFW010000210.1 GCA_945874195.1 Chryseobacterium gleum | reverse complement strand
GTCGGTTCGTCCAGGATCATCAGGTCCGGCTGTTCGATGAGCATTTTTGCCATCGCCACGCGCTTCACCTGTCCGCCCGAAAGCGTTTTCACCTTCTGGTTGAAATCGGTGATGTTCAGCGAAGTGAGAATTTCCTTGGCCTGCGCTTCAATGTCCCATGCGTTGTGACGGTCCATGGCATCGAACGAGCGCTGCATGCGTTCGGAATCGGCCTCGTCAAGCATCGCCAATTCGTATTCGCGCACCACCTGCATGATGGTGTTCGTTGGGTCGAAGATGGCATCCATCACGGTGTGTTCCGGGTTCAGTTGCGGTTCCTGTAGCAGATAGCCGATGGAAATGCCGTTGCGCATGGAAACCTGCCCGCCTTCGGATGGTTCCAAGCCTGCCAGAATACGCAGCAGCGAGGTTTTTCCGGTTCCGTTCTTGGCCACCAACGCCATTTTCTGGCTGCGGTCAATACCGAAGGTGATGTCTTGAAAAAGTACGCGCTCCCCGTAGGAACGGGACAGGTTTTCGGCTGATAGGTAGTTCAAAGGGAGATTTCAGATAAGAGATGTCAGACATCAGATTTTCGGGCGCGAAGGTCGTTAAATCTCGTTGTGGTTTGAGGATTGAATCAACACCTGATGAGACATTACTAAACCAGCATCAAATTTTGAATAGGCTTTCGTTGTTTCCTTCAAGCCCACTGGTGCCAATTTTCACCATTTCAATTCGTTAATTTTGTTTCAAAGACAGAAAGATGGAAACCATCGTAGTAAACGGAGAGGACAGTTCGGATATGAAATTGCTTTTGGCCTTAGCCAAGAAGTTGGGTCTATCGGTGAAAAAATTATCCAGATCTGAAGCAGAAGATTGGAGCTTGGCGCAGCAGATCAAAGACGGAATGAGATCCGAAGACGTTAGCCGAGACGAAGTGATGAAAGCACTTGGAAAATGAAGACTGCTTTCAAGCGGTCTTTCTTGAAATCCGTTAAGAAGCTGAAGGACCAAAAACTGAAGGACGCTATTGCTGAAAGTATAGAGCAGATAGAAGCTTCGGAAAATCTATCTGACATCAAGAACCTGAAAAAGCTTCAGGGATTTTCAAATTTCTACCGCATTCGCATCGGAGATTACCGAGTTGGTATCGAGGTTCAGGACGATGTGGTTTATTTGGCAGCGTTTGCTCATCGAAAGGACATCTACGGAAACTTCCCGTAATCAAATTTTAGCCGTCTTCAAAACCTTCTCCGCAATACTCTTCGCGGTAGCTGAATCCTCACATTTGGCAAGTTCCTCAGGGGTACCTTCAAACACCAAGTGACCACCGTTCTTGCCGCCTTCTGGGCCAAGGTCGATGACGTGGTCGGCACATTTGATCACATCAGAAGTTGATTTGGACTACCTTAGCGCAGCATGAAAGAAAAGACCGTTCAAATTCATCCACATGCCAGCAAACGTGCCATTGAACGCGGTGCAACGGAAGATGAGATCGTTGAAACAGTACAAGCGGGTGAGGAATTCCCTGCTAAGTTTGGGAGAACGGGTTTCAGAAAGAACTTCGGTTTTGACAGCGTTTGGAATGGAAAACACTATTCGACCAAACAAATTGAGGCATACTCCGTTGAAGAAGATGGTTCTTGGATGGTGATAACTGTAATTGTTAAGTATTTTTAAGCCATGACACTCACGTACGATCCCCGATATAATATTGCTTACATCAAATTGCGAGAGAAGACCGCAACGGTCAATTCTGTGAAAGTGAGTGAGGAAGTGGTTATTGATCTTGGAGAAGACGGTGCCATTTATGGGATTGAGCTGCTGAATGCCAAAGAGCAGTTGCAAGACAAGAACTCGCTTCACCTTTTGTTCATCAACGAAGCCACAGGCGAGGAAAAAGAGATAGAGGTTGCGGCCTAAAGCGAAAACCGTTAATCACAATTCGTTTTTCGCCAATCAAGCTTTAGACGCTTTCAAAACCTTCTTCACAATACTTTTACCTGTGGCGGAAGCTTCGCATTTCGCGAGTTCTTCCGGAGTTCCTTCAAACACCAAGTGACCACCGTTCTTGCCGCCTTCTGGGCCAAGGTCGATGACGTGGTCGGCACATTTGATCACATCGGGATGATGTTCGATCAATATAATGGAATGCCCGTTGTCCAATAGTGCATTGAACGATTTCAGCAACTTGTGAATGTCGTGGAAGTGAAGACCCGTGGTCGGTTCATCGAAAATGAAGAGGGTTTTTCCAGCATTCTTTCCTTTCGTTAGAAACGATGCGAGTTTGATCCGCTGCGCCTCACCGCCAGATAATGTGCTGCTGCTCTGTCCGAGTTGCACATAGCCCAGTCCGACCTCCTGTAACGGAGCAATCTTGCGCGCTATTTTGGGATCGTGTTCAGCAAAAAAGATCATGGCTTCATCCACGGTCATGTTCAGAATTTCGTGAATGGACTTTTCCTGGAACTTCACTTCCAGCACTTCCTGCTTGAACCGTTGTCCTTGGCAACTCTCGCACTTCATCACAATGTCGGCCATGAACTGCATCTCGATCTTGACCGTTCCCTCGCCTTCGCATTCTTCGCAACGGCCGCCCGGAACATTGAACGAAAAATGCTTGGGCTGATAGCCGCGCAATTGGGCCGCTTTCTGATCTGCGAAAAGCGAACGGATGTCGTCATAGGCCTTTATATATGTAACAGGATTGGACCGCGTGGAACGTCCGATCGGGTCCTGATCCACAAATTCCACATCTTCAATCCGGTTCAGGTCGCCATCCAATCGTTCGAACTGCCCCGTTTTGCTGCCGAATCCGCCAAAACGCTTTTTGAGCGCAGGGTAGAGGATGCTTTTCATCAACGTGCTTTTTCCCGAACCGCTGACGCCTGTGATCACGGTGAGACAACCCAATGGAAACGACACACTGATGTTCTTCAGGTTGTGTTGCCGCGCTCCGATCACATCGATCCTGCCTTTCGGTTTTCTACGTGTTTTGGGCACAGGAATCTCCAATTTACCGCTCAGATAACTTGTTGTCAGCGTGTCGGCCGATGTCATCATGGTGTCCAACGTTCCTTGGAAAACCACTTCGCCACCGTGCGTGCCGGCTTCAGGACCAATGTCCACGATCATGTCGGCTGCACGCATAATGTCCTCATCGTGTTCCACCACGATCACTGTATTGCCGATGTCGCGCAGGCGCTTGAGAATGGAAATGAGCCGTTCGGTGTCTTTGGGATGAAGGCCGATGCTTGGTTCGTCCAGAATGTACATGGATCCGACCAACGAGCTGCCGAGCGAACTTGCCAGATGGATTCGTTGTGCCTCACCACCCGAAAGAGTGGCCGACTGGCGGTTCAGGTCCAAATAGCCCAAGCCCACATCTTTCATATAATCCAAGCGCGAAGTGATTTCCTTTAAGATACGCTTCGAGATTTCTTGTTCCACCGAATTCAGTTCCAATTTCGAGAAGAATTCGGCCAACTCGGTGATCGGCATCAGCACCATATCGGAAAGGCTCTTTCCGCCCACTTTCACGTAAGTGGCATCCTTTCTCAACTTGGTTCCCTTGCATTCCGGACAAGTAGTTTTACCACGATAACGGGATAGCATTACGCGGTATTGGATCTTGTAGCTGTTCTCTTCCAACATGCGGAAGAAGGCATTCAGCCCGTCAAAGTGTTGATTACCTGTCCAAAGCAGTTCAAGTTGAGCATCTGTCAATTCATACAACGGCCGATGGATGGGGAAATCGAACTTATGGGCCGCATGAACGAGTTGATCCTTGTAAGCGCTCATGCTTTCGCCCTTCCAGCACACAACCGCCTCTTCGAATACACTTTTACTGCGGTCGGGCATCACAAGATCCTCGTCAATGCCGATGATGTTGCCGAAACCTTCACACTTCTTGCAAGCACCAAAAGGATTATTGAAGCTGAAGAAATGAACGGATGGCTCTTCGAAGCGCATTCCGTCTGCTTCAAATTCGGTGCTGAAGTGGAATTCTTCCTCGTCAACCACAATGAGACAACTGTTGTTTCCTTCTGCCAGCGCTGTTCGCACCGCCTCAGCAATTCTGGTATTCTCATCAGATGAACTGATGGCGAAGCGGTCAATGAGTACCGCAAGATCATTCTCCTCAGCCAAAAATTCAGCTTCATCAATGGCATCAATGCGCTCGATCCTGCCATTCAGTTTGACACGTGTGTAGCCCTGATGTTTGAGCACCGTAAAGCGCTTGCTAAGGGCTTCCTTCGGCATGTTGCCGAAAGGCGCAAAGACCATCACTTTCTGTCCATCATCCAATTTGAGCAGGAATTCGGCAATGCTATCGACCGACTGCCGTTTGACCTCATTACCGGAAATGGGGGAGAAGGTCTTGCCAATTCGGGCATACAACAGTTTGAGGTAATCGTAGATCTCCGTAGTGGTGCCTACGGTCGACCTCGGATTGCTTGATTTCACCTGCTGGTTGATAGCAATGGCCGGGGAAATACCGGAAATGGAATCCACCTCAGGCTTATCGATCTTACCCAGAAACTGGCGTGCGTAGGCAGAAAGACTTTCAATGTAGCGTCTCTGGCCTTCGGCATAGAGCGTATCGAATGCCAAGGTCGATTTACCTGAGCCCGAAAGCCCTGTGATCACGATCAGTTTCTTGTGCGGCAACACAAGGTCAATGTTCTTCAGGTTGTGCAGCCTCGCACCTTTGATGATGATATTGTGCTTGGGATCAGGCTGTCCGGTATTGGGCATTGTTGCAATAAATGTTAAAAGGGTTGCAAATTTATCATTAGACAATGCGGGTTCGGAATTATCTTCTAATATTTGTCTCAATCGACAGCGAAAAATAATTTTAGTTGTTGCACAACAAATAGAAAATGGGCGCGTTAAC
>CAMCFW010000209.1 GCA_945874195.1 Chryseobacterium gleum | reverse complement strand
CCTGTCTGCGCTTATTCCTAGCAATCAGTTTACCGTTCCTGCCGCACCTTCCATAGGCAATTCATCGTCTTTGGAATATTACTTCACCAAAGACAATAGCAACATCCAATCAATAATCAACGATCAGTATGAAAATCTGCACCACGAATTGGGCGCAGTTGTTAATCCTGGTGGACCTACTTACAATTTTGCGGCATTGAACAGCGCGGTTGAAGTAGTTGCTGATGTTGAACTGCCTTTTTGGGGATATTCGAACCATTTCACGATCATCGACACGCTTGAGGTGCCATTTGACGATGTGAACACTCTTTCAGATAATATAGAACGAGCCCTGCTGCGCATCAATACTGTAAGCCACTTCCCCGTTGACGGATTGCTGAAACTCTATTTTGCCGACTCCAGCCTTGCTGTGATCGACTCAGTGCTGACAGACGGATCGTTCGTCATCCGTTCGGGAGTGGTCAACGCTGACGGAAAAACCATCACCGCCACTCAGACCAACAACGATATTGAACTCGATACTCAACGTATCAACAGTCTCTTCGCTTCGCGCTTCTTGCTGATCTATGCCGACATCACATCGACCGACAATGCCGGAAGGAACATTAAACTCTATACGGAAGACAACATTGAAGTACGTATAGGCCTTCGGGTCAAACTCAAGGCAAGTCCATCTGTGATCGATGAATTCTGACAACCTGAACCAACCCGCCAAGCAACCGATCATGGTTTTCCCAACACCTAAGAAGAATCTTTCATTCCTGATGGTTGTCATGCTCACGGCATGCGCTTTTCAGGTACGGGCACAGTACGATTTTACCATGCAGGGAATGACCCTAGTTCCGCAACGCATGTACATCAACCCTTCTTTCATTCCCGAGAGCAAGTGGCATATTGGCCTTCCGATACTTTCTAGCAATCATATCACTTTAGGCTACAACGGCCATGCCTATTCACAACTGATCAAGAAGGATGCGAACGATTCGCTCTATGTTGACCTTCAAGGCGCGTTGGACAAGATGGGGAAGACAAACTATCTGAGCATGAACGCGCGTATCGACCTACTTTCTTTCAGCTTCACTGTAGGCCCCAAGAAGAACAACTTCATCTATGCCAACATCACACAACGAGTGGCGGCACGGTTGTCCCTGCCACGTTCGCTTCTCAATTTCATTTGGAAGGGAAACGGGGCCTATTTGGGCGAAACGGTCGATCTGAAGAAACTGACCGGAGATGCCACGGTGTTCACCGAATATGGTTTGAGTTATGCCCGCAAACTGATGGACGACAAGCTTCGTGTGGGCATCACCGTCAAGTATCTGAACGGCCAATTGAATACGTCCATTGACAACAGAGGTCTTTCCATTTACACAGACCCCAACAATTACAGCATCACCGCCAAAGCCGATTTCACCGTACGCACTTCGGCCTTCTTCAACGACATGGACAACATTGACCCCATGAAGATAGCGTTCTCTGGCAACCACGGTTTTGCATTCAACATTGGTGGACACTACTTGATAGATGATAAATGGGAAGTGGCATTCAGTGCCAATGACCTCGGTATGATCTTCTGGAAAGACAACATTAAGAACTACGAACTCAACGATGCCAACTTCACCTTTCAAGGCTGGGATCTTGCCCAATATCTAACACGACCCGATAGCGCGGATGTGTTCAATGAATTCGTTGACACGCTTGTATCCGTGTTCGATATTCAGGAAACAGAGAACAAATACAATACAAGCCTGAGTTCGCAGATCTACATCAGTGGTGCATACAAATTCACTGACCGCGACCGTTTGGGAGTGGACATTTATGGCGAGATATTCAAAACCCATTTCGAACCCGCGGTTGCGCTCAACTACACACATAAGTTCGGAACCATCTTCCATCTTTCGGGCAGTTACATGTATAACAGCCGCAGTTTCGCCAATCTAGGACTTGGGTTTGCCCTTACCCTCGGCCCTGTGCAATGGTATCTGGCCATGGACAACATCCTGGCGCCAATGATGCCGCAGCATTCGCAGAACGCCCACTTCCACAGCGGGTTGAACTTCGTTGTTAATTATAAGGAAGGCAAGAAGAGCGACCGCGATGGAGATGGCATACTCGACAAGGTGGACAACTGCCCCGATCAATATGGCCTTCAGGCCTTTTTGGGATGTCCAGACACTGACCTCGACAGCATTCCCGATCATGTGGACAACTGCCCTACCGAATACGGCCCGAAACTCAACGGTGGCTGCCCATGGGGCGACATCGATGGCGATGGACTCAACGACAGCGAAGATGCCTGTCCGGACATTGCAGGACCGATTGAGAATAAAGGTTGCCCTTGGGCAGACTATGATGCTGATGGTGTGACCGACAACATTGACAACTGCGATAGCATTCCGGGCCCTGGCGAAAACAACGGCTGCCCATGGGGCGACCTCGATGGCGATGGTGTTTTGGACAACGTGGACAAATGTCCGGATGATGCAGGGCCTGCCGAAAACAGCGGATGTCCTTGGGGTGATAGAGATGGCGATGGCGTGCTGGATAATGTGGACCGCTGCCCTGACGTGCCTGGGCCGGTCGACAATCAAGGATGTCCTTATCAGGATTCAGACCGTGACGGTGTGATCGATCTGGAGGATGAATGTCCGAGAACCCCCGGACCAGCGTCCAACAAAGGCTGTCCGGTAATTGAAAAGGCCGAACAGGAAGTGCTGAACACCGCCTTCGACAATTTGGAATTTGAAACAGGAAGCAACGTGATCAAAGCTTCTTCTTACAATTCACTCGACCTATTGGCCGATCTGATGAAGAAAAAAGAGAACTATAAACTCCATATCGAAGGCCATACCGACAATGTGGGAAGCGATGTCAGCAACATGGCGCTCTCCGAAAAACGCTCGAAAGCGGTTCAAGCTTACCTGAGCAATAAGGGAGTTGACTCATCGAGATTCAAGGTAGAGTGGTTTGGAGAATCGAAACCGGCCTATCCGAACGACACGCCCGAAGGCCGCGCCAAGAACAGACGCGTGGTGATGGAGGTCATGTTCGACTAAAGAGAAAAAGGCCCTGATCCGGGCCTTTTTCTTTTCATCAATCTGTACATTCGTCCGTGCCAAAGGGAGAACACAACCATTGCCTTGTATGTCAAGGAACCAAGCTGAAACCGCTGATTGGTTTCGAGAAGCACCATTTAGTGAAGTGCGGTTCTTGCGGTTTCGTCTTCTGCAAACCCATCCCGACCCAACAAGAACTCAATGCCGTGTATGAAGGATACGGGCGCAACGATTATCTGAGCGAGTTGACGATACAGGCCTACGAACGTGTTCTAGACAGTCTAGAGCCTTACCGCAAGACGAACAGATTGATCGATGTAGGGTGCGGCATCGGTTACTTTCTGGAAGTGGCCAAGCGTAGGGGCTGGGAAGTTTACGGCACGGAGTTCACCGAAGAGGCTGTGAATATCTGTGAAGGCAAGGGCGTGAGCATGAAACTTGGCCCATTGAACCCTGCCGACTACCAACGCGAAAGCTTCGATGTAATCACGTTTTTTGAAGTGATCGAGCACATCAACAACCCAAAGGTGGAACTTGGCCATTTCAATTCGCTTCTTCGCAAAGGCGGATTAGTTTATTGCACCACGCCCAACTTCAATGCGGTTGAACGCTTCCTTCTCGGAGCAGATTGGAACATTCTGGGATATCCCGAACACCTCTCTTACTACACGCCTTCCACGTTGAAGCGGGTTTTCAAGGAATCAGGCTTTCGGACCCAAAAAGTGATGGCCACGGGCGTAAGCCTCACGCGCATAAAAAAGAGCCAAGGAACATCTACTCAGGCCACCATATCGGCCACTTCGGACGATGAGAAACTTCGAAATCAGATCGCGGGAAATGCATTGCTCGGAATGGCAAAGGACATCATCAACTGGAAACTGACGCTGTTCGGTGTGGGAAATTCGTTGAAGGGGTGGTTTGTGAAGGGGTAATCACCCCCATTGAAGCCATCAGAAACCCCTACCGATTCAATGAATTGTATAGCGGACGCATCTGTGTAAAGAGCCGCTTAAAGACCTTCAACTGGTTGTCGTAGAACGCGAAATTCTCCTCCTGCGGATAGAACACCTTCTTCACTTTCAGTTTGGATTTCATTTCGTCATATGTCACGATTCCCAGGTTATTGAAGCATACGGAAGCAACACCTTTGGTATTGGCTTGTCGGGGCTGGTCCATCAGATGAACAGGTACTTTGAGCGCATCTGCACAAATCTGAGGTGCTGTTTCCCACATGGCGCCACCACCAGTGAAATTGACCTTCTTGATCTTGCGTTTCAGGGTCCTTTCTTTGGTTTCCAATACCCATTTAAAGTTCATGGCATACGATTCGAACACCGCACGGATCATGTCATTCCGCGTGTTCTCTGGACTTAGATTGATGAAACCTCCGCGCATTTTCGTGTCCGGTTCTGGGAAGGTGGAACCGAAAATCCACGGAAGAAAGAGAACACCATTGCTACCGACAGGCGACTTCGCAGCCATCTCATCGGCAATTTTCGCATGGTGCTCTTCAGAATCGGAATTGATCTTCGAGAGTGGATCGTCCACTCGTAGGAAATTGTTCAGCAGGTAATTGAGGCACTTGGCCCCGGCACCCGGTTCGCCAACCATGATGTATTTGTTCGGCACTGGACTGCTTACCGAATAGATCCCGTTCAGAATGTCGATGGTGCGGGTGTTCAATACGATGCCTGTGTTGAGCGTGGTCCCTATCTCGATCACCGTGTCCATATCATCAAACGCACCTCCTCCCAACATGCAGGCCGTGGTGTCTTGCATGCCCGAAAAAACGCTGACATGCTCAGAAAGACCGAGATGATCGATCACTTCCTTGGTAGGACTTCCAAGGTTTT
>CAMCFW010000208.1 GCA_945874195.1 Chryseobacterium gleum | reverse complement strand
GGTAAAACAGAGCAAATGGACGAAGCTTTTCCTGAGAACCTTAGAGGGTATAGCTGTAGGGGAAATTAAGCTTACAACTCCAAATGGCGATGTATTGAACTTTAGCGGAGAAGCTAATGGCGTAAGCGTTCATCTGCGCGTAAACGATTGGCGTTTTTGCGAGCGTATCTTTATGAAGAGTGATATTGGCCTTGGAGAATCATATATGCTTGGAGAGTGGGAGTCTGATAACGTAAATGGACTTATTCGCCTAGCGGTTGAAAACGAAAACGCACTTAAAAACATTGTTAAAGGCTCTGTACTTTCAATTCTTTTTTACCGATTAAAGCATCTGTTAAACCGAAATACCAAGAAAGGAAGCAAGCGCAACATACTGGCGCATTATGATTTGGGCAATGATTTTTACAGTTTGTGGTTAGATGAATCTATGACCTATTCCAGTGCATTGTTTGCGCCAGAAGGTTGCAACCTTAAAGAGGCACAGTTACGCAAGTACCAGAATATCATTGGTCAACTTAATGCTAAACCGGGTGCACATATATTGGAAATTGGCTGTGGTTGGGGCGGTTTTGCTGAGTATGCCGCAGCGCAAGGATTCAAGGTTACCGGAATAACAATTTCGGAAGAGCAATATCAATTTGCAAGAAAAAAGGTAAAGCAATTTGGAGCAAGCGTTGATATCCAATTGAAAGATTATCGTGACCTAGAAGGCAGCTTTGATCACGTTGTATCTATTGAGATGTTTGAGGCCTTAGGCAAATCTTATTGGTCTAAATATTTTGAAGTAATCAGAAAGGTGCTAAAGCCCAATAGTAGTGCTGTGATACAGACAATAACCATTAGAGATGAATCATTCGCAAGTTATTCTCGTGGCACCGATTTCATTCAGCAGTATATTTTTCCAGGTGGTATGCTACCAAGTCCATCTAGGTTCGTTATTAGCGCACAAAAAAAGGGTCTGCAGCTCACTGGCAGGACAGATTTCGGACAGGATTATGCTAAAACCTTGGCTGAATGGGAATCTAATTTCACCAATGTTGAGCAAGAGGTTCGATCGTTAGGGTTTGATGACACATTCATTCGTATGTGGCGATTCTACCTTAAGTACTGTCAAGGAGGGTTTGAATCGGGCAAACTTGGAGTCTCGCAATTCAGATTGCAGAGTTGATTATGTAAAAGTAATCCCCAACTAGACACCCTCTGAAAAGTTGGAAATTTCCCGTTTTGTTCCGGTATTTCTAGCCATAAAATTCAATCATTATCCACCCACGCCAAGCTATGCGCGTTCTCGGTCGAGCGTCTTTCGCTCGTCCGTTGTATTTGGTGGGCTCCAACCTCCGTTCGCCCAAGTGTTCGGCTCGCGCAAGAGATTCTTCGGAACTCTTGTGCGGAAAATAACGCTCCCAGTTTTCCACGCTCGGCAGACCGTGCGCTTCGCCTAGTTGTAACAGGGCAATAAGCCCCACCCAATAGTTCCCTTTCTACAGCTATCTTCAATTAATATCACCAATGATTGGCATTTATCTCGCCATCGAGGGTAGAGAGAATGGAGGCGATGGATTGTTGTTCGGGGAGTGGAGGTATCTGAACATCAAGTCCAAAAACGCGATCCATATCAAACTTGCCAGCTCCAATACCAGTGACCTCCATGATATTGTAGAAGGTCTGCTTATTGCCTTTGAACCAGTATAGAAGAAACATGGCATCAAGTTCCTTCAACGTTGACGTGACGCACTTGATATCTTGATTGAATGCCAAATCACGACTGGTCATCGCAACAGGAATATCATTAAAAAGCCCACTTCCGCGAACCAAGAACAGTATACTGCCCTTTGGCGCAATTCGTCCACCTTTATTAAGCGCTTCTTCGGAGATTCTCAGGTCAGAATCATTCACATACCGACCATTCAGGGTCTTTGCACTGATCCAAGGTATATTGCCTTTCCAATAATCAGGTTTAGATTTAGATGGAGTGCCACCGGAACGCCACTTCGTTACTTCACCCAGCTTATATGTTTTCCAGTTATGGGGCATTAGGCTTCGGCTATTTCTGAAAGGATGGCATGGAGTATTCTGTGGGCATGGGCAATGTCCTTTTTCACGGCATGGGCAATTGCTACAGAAATAGGGCCAGCAGTTTTTTCAACATCACTACTTACCATATCGCATAGCGTTTGTTTCAATGTTGGATTGGGAAGTAGAATGTCATTCATTTTCCGACCCATAACAGTTGCGCCTGCCACTTCGGTGTCAAAATCTTCACGCTCGAACACGTCAGAATGCTCCGCATTTTCCGTGTACAGCTCGCTTTCGTATAGTCCCCATGCAGCATTCAGCAATGAGGCAATATCGTCAAGGTCTTTGGTGCGCCCAGGTTTTTCTGACCATGCAATGAGTTTGAGAATAACAATGCCATGGGCAGGCGATACGGGAACGGACACTCCAGGGCTTACCTCAAACGATTCGGCATGCGCCCCAACCTCCATCATACCAACGGTAGAAAGTTCCACATTCCTTTCGGTGAAGGAGACGGTGTTCTTTTGCGCAATTGTGCCGTATGGAAGCAGGTCTATAGCGGTATTGCTGTCTTTGTGGAATAAGCGGTAGGGCATGCCACCTTGTGTGTCCTCAAACCCGAGTTCCTTTAATCTGATTCGAAAACTGTGGTATCCGTCCATGTCGGGCAGCATCACCGCGAAATCAATATCTGCGGTACCACGGGTTGGGGTTTCTCCGGCTTTGTAAAGTGCCACATCTCGCGCATTAGCACCAATAAGGTAATAGTGAATGTGAAATTCAGAGCACACCTGTTCAATGATGCGATATACATCAGCGTGGTCACCAAACGAATAATCCTTAAAGGTTCTTGCTGATGTGCTCATTATAAATCATTTCGGCCACTTCCAAGTTGCGTCCGTCACCGCTTGAAACGAGTTCTGCGTAAATAAGGATCGGATGTACATGTTTACCAGTTGCTGGTGCGTAGTTCCAAAATGGTTGTCTCACCACCAACTTACCTTCAAATTTCTTCTGAAACTTGTATTTCTTCAGCAATTCTCTATCGCTCAGTGAGGTATAAAGCACAAACGTTTCTGGTCTAAGATAAGAAGTGAGTTGTGCTGCTCCGGGTTCTCCTGCCCATAGCGCATCTCCGTCAAATTCGGTTGCCTTGAATACTTCTGTAGGTGTCTGACCCAATGGCTGATAGTGGGTTTCCATCTCGGGTTTGAACAAACGCTCGCGGGCTGTGCTCACCCATCTTTTCAATAACTCCTCTAGATTGATGAGGGCTTTTTGGTGCTCGTTCAGATTTACCACGTAGCCATCTTTTGTCAGTTGTTCCAGCACTTTGGGAATGGTGCCGAGCGAAACCCCCGATTTGTGCGACAGGCTCCGCTGCGTATCGTTGATAGCCTGTTTGTCCATCAATAGTTGAAAGACCACCGACATACCGGCTTTGGTGAATGCGCGATTCCTATAATTCTCGCTTATCGGGGATGTCTTGTGACCTTCATCTCTGATTTTCAGGTTTGGCAGTTTTAGAAATATGTTACCAGCGGTGTCCAGATAATTAAAGCCTTTTTCAATAAGCAGTTGTTTGGCCTTTGGACTGATGTATTCTGCAACAACAAGAACGGATTGCTGCTGAGGCATATAGCGCTCAGTTAGCCCTTTAATGCTTTGTGGTTCTATGGAGCGTTTAACTTCTATCAGAACGGTGTCGTGTCCAATTTTCATGTCTGCATCTGGCCGAAATTGGGAGTCGATGGTGGGTTCTTTTCTGAAATGGGTCACCTCTATACCCAAATGCTGCTTTTTCAGCGTTTCACGAATTAGGTGCTCAAAGTCAAATCGCTCACTCATCTTGTTCATTATTTTTCACTGTTCATATTTTGTGAACATACAGATAAAATGAACACGTATTTCATATTCTCTCAAAATTCTCCACTATCCTTTTCCTCAATTCCTCGCCCTTTTCGAACTGTTGGAGAAGGGTGGCTTTTAGGCCGTCCATCTTCTCCTCGAAGGGGATGCCGTCCTCTTCTTCGGCCTCGGTGCCCACGTAGATGCCGGGGGTGAGCTTGTAGTCCTGTGCGCGCACTTCCTCTAAGGTAGCGGCCTTGGAGAAGCCTTCTTGGTCACTGTAAGGATGAGATTGCCGCGCTCGTTCCTCGCTCGCAATGACGGGATCGGTGCGCCAAGCGTGGTAGGTGTCGGCAATGCGGGCAATGTCGGCATCAGTGAAGACGCGGAGCTTGCGGCTGGCCATGGTGCCCATCTTGCTGGCATCTATGAACAGGATCTCGCTGGTGCGCTGGCGGTGGGTGCCGTCCTTGCCATCGCGGTTCTTGCTGAGGATGAAGAGGCAGGCGGGTATGCCTGTGGTGAGGAAAAGCTTGTCGGGCAGGCGGACAATGCAGTCTATCATACTGTTATCCACCATGTGCTGGCGCACATTGCGTTCGCCCTTGGTGTTAGAGGTCATGGCCCCGTTGGCCATCACGATGCCTGCTGTTCCAATATCACTCAGATGGTGCCAGAAGGTCTGCATCCACATGTAGTTGGCGCTGCCATCGGTGGTGAACTCCTCGCGGGGGCCAAAGAGACGCGGGTCGCGCTCGGGCAGGTCCTCGGGGTGCCAATTGCTGACGTTGAAAGGCGGGTTGGCAATGACGAAATCGGCCTTCAGTTCGGGAAACTTGTCATCGAGCAGGGAGTTGCCCAACTTGATGTCGAAACTGAGGTTGCGCAGCATGAGGTTCATGAGGCAGAGGCGCATGGTCTGGGCGGTCATCTCCTGCCCATAGATGGCGATATCGGCCTTGTTGCCGCCATGCTCGTTGATGAACTTGAGGCTTTGCACGAACATGCCGCCACTGCCACAGGCGGGGTCGAAGATGCGGCCCTTGTAGGGTTCCAA
>CAMCFW010000207.1 GCA_945874195.1 Chryseobacterium gleum | reverse complement strand
ATCGCAGCGCAAACTGCCTTCTTCCATGTTGCCATCGCAGATGTTCAGGTAGCGCACCAACTTGCGCACTTCGGTGACATAGGCGTAGGCCTCTTCGCCACTTCGGATGTCGGGTTCAGAAACGATCTCGAGCAACGCAACTCCGGCCCTGTTCAGATCCACAAGTGTGTCGAATGGGTCTTGATCATGCATGCTTTTTCCCGCGTCCTCTTCCATATGGATACGGGTGAGGCGCACATGTTTTTCTTCTCCATTCGCCAATTTTATGGTGATGGAACCACCTGTGCAGATGGGCGTTGTGTCCTGTGTTATCTGGTAGCCTTTGGGAAGGTCGGCATAGAAGTAGTTCTTGCGGGCATATTCATTACGTTCGCGAATGGTGCATCCGCAGGCCAAACCCAATTTGATGGCGCTATCGATGACCGCACGGTTCACTTTGGGCAGCGTTCCTGGATGACCGAGGGTTATCACGCTCACATTGCTGTTGGGCATATTGCCGTATTCGGTGCTGTCGCTGCTATAGGCTTTCGATTCGGTCAGGAGTTGCATGTGCACCTCAAGGCCGATCACCGGCTGGTATCTGTCTCTTATGTCACTCATTGAAAACGCCCATTTGGCTATATTTTTCTATGCGCTTGTCTATGCGCTCCTGTGCATCCATGTGGTGCAATCGGGTAAGGTGTTTCTTGATCTCTTTCTTCACGTTGGCAAAAGTCTCTTCAAAATTGCGATGAGCACCGCCCAAAGGTTCGGGAATGATGCCAGAGATGAGTTTGTTGTTCAACATGTCGGATGCAGTTAGCTTGAGGGCTTCTGCAGCCTGTTCCTTGTGGTCGCGGCTTCGCCAGAGTATGGTGGAACAACTTTCGGGCGAAATGACCGAATACCAAGTGTTCTCGAGCATAAATACCTTGTCGCCAACTCCTATCCCGAGCGCTCCGCCCGAAGCGCCTTCACCTATCACAATGCAGATGATCGGCACTTTGAGTTGAACCATTTCGATGAGGTTGCGGGCAATGGCCTCTCCTTGGCCGCGTTCTTCTGCCTCAATTCCAGGAAAAGCACCTGGCGTGTCAATGAATGTGATGACCGGTTTGTTGAATTTCTCGGCCAACTTCATCAGCCTAAGCGCCTTACGATATCCTTCAGGGTTTGCCATTCCGAAATTTCGGTACTGACGCATTTTGGTGTTGATGCCTTTCTGCTGTCCTATAAGCATCACGGTTTTTCCATCAATGCTACCAAAACCGCCCACCATGGCTTTGTCGTCCTTCACGGTGCGGTCGCCATGCAATTCCACAAAGGTGTTATCGGTCAATGCGTTGATGTGCGCCAAGGTATAAGGGCGATTCGGATGGCGCGAAACCTGCACCCGCTGCCAAGGCGTCAATCGTTCATAGATCTCCTTGGTTCGAAGAATGATGCTCAGTTCAAGTTCCTCGATGGTCTTGCTTACGTCAACCTTGCCTTTTTCCTGAATGGCGCGGGTTTTTTCCAGCTGCTCTTCCAATTCCTGCAGATCACTTTCAAAATCGAGAAAGACTGTTGACATGATGGTGAATTTAGGCTGCGAAGATAGTTGAAGCACCGAACTATGAGGCCGTCCTCGGACCAAGGTTTATTCCTGCGAGATGGTCGCAGCAGCGAACCGTTCGAGCATTTCCTTTTCTCCTTTCAGTTCAGTTCGCCTAAATTCGCCCCATGATCGCCTATCCGAACGCAAAGATCAATCTAGGGCTCAATGTCATTGGCAAGCGGCCCGATGGCTTTCACGATATTGAAAGCGTTTTCTTCCCCATTCCTTGGAACGATATCCTCGAAATTGTTCCTGAAAAGAAGGGTAGGGGGCAAGTGATCTTTTCTTCCTCAGGAATCTCAATTCCCAGCCAAGGCGAACCGAATCTTTGCGAACGGGTGTATGGCTTTATGCACAGGGAATTCAATCTTTCTTCAATAAAGATGCATCTGCATAAGGTGGTGCCCATTGGGGCCGGAATGGGCGGTGGAAGTGCCGATGCGGCATTTGCAGCCACCATGCTAAACCGTCTATTCTCTCTCGATCTATCGAGCGAAAAACTTGAACAGATCGTTGCTCAGGTAGGTAGCGATTGTCCATTTTTTATTCGGAACGAAGCGGCTTTTGTAACTGGCCGAGGCGAAATTCTGGAACCTTACGAACTTAACTTATCAGGATTTTGGATCATGCTCGTCAACCCGAACATCCATGTTGGAACAAAAGAAGCCTATGCGGGAATTCGACCTACTCCATCTTCCATCGATCTTCGCGAAGTTCTAGCTGAACACCCAGCCAAATGGATGGATCGCGTGACCAACGATTTCGAAGGTTCGGTGTTTCCACATCATGCTGTTCTGCCGCAATTGAAGGCCGAACTTTATGCTCGCGGAGCCCTTTATGCAGCTATGACGGGCAGCGGTTCCACCATCTTCGGCATATTTGAAACCGAACCTGCACCTATCAGTAAGGCGAATTATCAGATAAAAATTGCGCGACTGTGAGCATATTCACAATAAGTAGCGGCCTGTTGCGTTCACTCGGCCACAAATAATGATTTTATTTGCCTGTGATGAGAATCCTAACAATTCCGATCGTCCTACTGCTTTTCGCCAACTCGGCCTTTGGCCAGTTGGGCGGCAGTTCCACCTACAGTTTTCTCGATCTGACCACCTCTGCCCGAAACGCAGCAATGGGAGGTGACCAGATCGCCATTAAGGACGGAGATCTAGACCTGGTCTATCTCAACCCTTCTATCCTCGATAGTTCGATGAACCGGTATCTGGCCACAGATTTTACCAATTACTATGGTGGGATCAACTACGGCTACATTGGCTATGCGCACTCATTCAATAAGATCGGGAACATGGCGTTCGGCATCTTGTATGCCAACTATGGCGAATTCACGCGGGCAGATATGAATGGTACAGTTCAAGGTTCTTTTTCGGCCAATGAAACTCTGCTTCATGCCACATATGCGCGCCCTTTCGGCAAATATTTTTCAACCGGGGCCAACGTAAAGTTGATATATTCCCAACTAGCGGATTACAGTTCGGTAGGCCTTGCAGCCGATCTGGCCGCGACATTCTATCATCCCAAAACCAATTGGACCGTCAGCCTCGTGGCGCGTAACCTCGGTTCGCAACTGAAACCGTATGTAAAGGGACAATACGAACCACTGCCCATCAGTCTGGATCTTGGAGTAAGCCACAAGCTCAAGTACCTGCCACTTCGTTTGTCCATGACCATCATCGATCTTCAGAAACCCGACCTCACATATGACGACCCCACCAATTCTCCGCCCGATGTTGACCCTTTGACAGGCGAAGTGATTGAAAAGAAGACCAACGTTGGCGATGCCATCATGCGTCATTGCCTATTCGGGGTTGAGCTTACCATTGCTAGCAGGATCTTTCTTAGAGGGGGCTATAATTATGGGCGAAGACAGGAATTTAAGGTGGCGAGCAGGCCTGCCACGGTCGGATTCTCATGGGGTATCGGAATAAAGCTCAATAGGTTCACCATCTCCTACAGTCGGGCCACGTATCATTTGGCAGGCGGCACCAACCAGATATCCATCATGACCAATTTGGGAACACACGTAAAAATGCCCAAGCGAGTGAAGAAGGAGCCTAAGAATAAGGATAAGCCCGCAACGGATGGCTAAGATCACCATAGCCATCGATGGTTATTCGTCATGTGGCAAAAGCACCCTTGCCAAACAGCTAGCATCAAAACTCAATTACACCTATGTTGATAGTGGTGCCATGTATCGCGCTATAACGCTATACGCCATCGAAAATGGTTTGGCCAGCACAGAACATGTCGATGCAAAAAAGCTGATCAGCCAACTCGATCATATAGACATCGAGCTGAAATACAACTCCGAAACGCAGAAGGTCCGGACCTTTCTGAATGGAAAGAATGTGGAGGAAGACATACGCAGCATGCGAGTTTCGGAGGTGGTAAGCTTCGTTAGCGTCATCAAAGAAGTGCGTCAGAAACTGCAGCTTATGCAGCAGGAATTGGGCAAGCGTGGCGGAGTGGTAATGGATGGGCGCGACATCGGGACCGCAGTTTTCCCCAATGCAGAGTTAAAAATATTCATGACCGCCTCGCCTGATGTTCGTGCCCAACGGAGATTCAACGAAATGCAATCGAACGGAAAGCATGCATCCATGGAAGAGGTGAAAAGGAATCTGATCTCGCGTGACAAGGAAGACACCTCGCGAACCGAAAATCCCCTCATTCAAGCACAGGATGCGGTCGTGCTAGATAATTCTGAGTTGACACCGATCCAACAGTTGGAATTGGCCCTGAGCTGGGTAGAAGGGCGCATTTCCACCAAAAAATAGACGTTTTTATCGACCGCCCACAGTAGCCGGATCTTACGGTTCGGAAGTACTTTTCCTGTTCAAATCCCTGTTGAAAACCGAAATGAATTAAGTTCAGTCTTGGGGCCTCCCGTGTTACATTTATTGTCCGCAAGAAATGAAGTTGGGTTGAGATAAATGGCGCAGGAAACACAATACAATGCCGAACAGATTCGGTCGCTCGAATGGCATGAGCACATACGCCTTCGACCGGGCATGTACATAGGCAAACTTGGAGATGGTTCGCAGTATGATGATGGCGTTTATATCCTCATCAAAGAGGTAATCGACAATTCCATCGATGAATTTGTGATGGGAAACGGCCGAACCATAGAGGTGACCGTAAAGGAACGTTCGGTGCGCGTGCGCGATTACGGACGCGGAATCCCGCTGACGAAAGTGGTAGACTGTGTGAGCAAGATAAACACGGGCGCCAAGTACGACTCGGTTGCTTTTAAGAAGTCGGTCGGGTTGAACGGAGTTGGAACCAAGGCCGTGAATGCCATGTCATCGGTCTTCAGCATTCAATGTTTCCGCGATGAGCAGACCAAACTTGCAGAA
>CAMCFW010000206.1 GCA_945874195.1 Chryseobacterium gleum | reverse complement strand
GTGACGACCAACCACATTTTCATTGTCGCGGCATTGCCCGCAACAATGCTTCGCTTTGCCAGAAAGATGGTTACACTGCTTAATAAGATGATGATCGTGCTATAGGTGAACATCTTGGGCAGTTGGTCCTTTACCCAAAAATGGTCGGCCTGCAACACCACATAGGCACTTGTGAAGGCTGCAAAGAACATGGCGATGCTTGCCACCCCCACCCAGACCATCATTCGCTTGGCCCTATCGTTACTCCACTCTTTCTTGTTTCCTTCCATTAAATGAACTTGTCTATAAGGTAAGCCAATTGAACGACAGGCAAATAGATGAACGAACCGAACATCAATTTCTTGGCATCGTCAGAAGACAGGGTTCGATAAAGGTCGATCGCCTGTTTTGTGAAAATGACACCTGCAATGATTGCCACCACCGCAGAAAAAACGCCAGTATATCCAAAAAAAGTAGGAAGCAAACTGACGGGGATCAGTCCAAGGGTGTAAACAACAATTTGAAACGCTGAAGATCTGTCGCGACCTCCGCGGGAGGGCAACATTTTGAATCCGGCCTTCAGATAATCGTCATTGAGGCGCCACGCTATGGCCCAGAAATGAGGGAATTGCCAGATGAATTGTACAGCAAACATCAGTAAGGCCAATAGCGTGATTTCTCCAAATCCGCTGGTGGCCGCAACCACCCCGAGCATGGGCGGAATGGAACCTGGAAAGGCACCTATGAACACAGCAAATGGCGTTTTTCTCTTGAGTGGAGTGTAAACAACTGCGTAAAGCAACATGGCCACAAGCCCTAAGATGCCGCAAAGTGGATTAATGAAATGGCCTAGGATGAAGATACCCAATGAACCGAAAACCGTGGCGACTACCCACGCTTCGGCTGCCGACATTCTGGCGGTGGGAAGCGGTCGCCCCTTGGTACGCTCCATTAAGGCATCAAGGTCCTTTTCAATGATCTCATTGAATCCATTCGAAGCCCCGGTCAGAAGGGTTCCGCCCACCACCAAGGCAAGCATGATGCTCAAATTGAACTCATCGGCAGCAATGGCATAGCAGAATGTGGATGATAGCACGACCAACGAGGCCAAACGGAGCTTTAGGAACTCCGAATAATCTTTGATCTTGCGCATGGATGTGACGTCCGTTACGGTAGTTGTCAGCCCCTCGTTGGTCAATTAGCTAAATGTCATTACAGTTTGGCTTTGATTTCCACGTTATCGTAGCCTTCAATGATGTCGCCAATCTTAATATCGTTGAATTTGTCAATGTTCAGACCGCATTCGAAGCCTTTTGACACCTCTTTAACGTCTTCTTTGAAACGCTTGAGCGATGCCATCTCTCCTGTGTAAACTACAATTCCGTCACGAATGACACGCACCTTGGTGTTTCTGCTCACTTTTCCATCAAGGACCATGCAACCAGCAATGGTGCCGACCCGTGTGATCTTAAATACGTCTCGAACCTCAATGTTACCAACGATCTTCTCTTCGTACACTGGAGCCAACATGCCTTCCATGGCGGCTTTCACTTCTTCAATCGCATCGTAAATGATGCTATATAGTTTGATCTGGATCTGTTCCTGTTCGGCCACTTTGCGAGCGTTTACAGATGGCCGTACCTGGAAGCCGATGACAATGGCGTTTGATGCTGATGCTAGCAGAACATCAGATTCTGAGATCTGTCCCACTCCTTTCATAATGATGTTGACCGCTATTTTAGGAGTTGAGAGTTTGAGCAACGAATCAGAAAGTGCTTCGATAGATCCGTCAACGTCACCTTTTACGATCAAGTTCAACTCTTGGAAATCACCGATGGCGATTCTTCGTCCGATCTCATCGAGCGTGATGTGTTTTTGCGTTCGAAGTCCTTGCTCTCTCTGTAGCTGAAGCCTTCTGGTGGCCACGCTTCTTGCCTCCTTCTCATCTTCCATCACATGGAAAGTGTCGCCTGAAGATGGAGCACCATCTAGACCTAGCACCTGAGCTGGCATGGATGGTCCGGCCTGAGACATGGGCAATCCTCTTTCATTGTAGATGGCCTTCACTTTTCCGCTATGACCGCCTGCAAGTATGATATCGCCAACCCTCAGAGTTCCAGCCTGCACCAACATGGTTGAAACATAGCCGCGACCTTTGTCCAGCTCACTTTCAATGATGGTTCCGATGGCTCGTTTGGTGGGGTCTGCCTTCAATTCAAGTAGTTCGGCCTCAAGAAGCACCTTCTCCAAAAGTTTATCCACATTGAGACCTGACTTTGCCGAAATTTCTTCGCATTGATATTTTCCTCCCCAATCTTCCACAAGGAGATTCATTGCAGCCAGTTGTTCTTTTATCTTTTCCGGATTGGCATTCGGCTTATCGATCTTGTTTATGGCAAAGATCATTGGCACGCCTGCTGCTTGTGCGTGATTAATGGCCTCTTTGGTCTGCGGCATCACCGCATCGTCAGCAGCAACCACAATGATGACCACATCGGTAACCTGTGCTCCACGGGCGCGCATTGCAGTAAACGCTTCGTGACCCGGAGTATCAAGGAATGCGATACGCCTTCCGTCCTTCAGTTCAACTCCGTAGGCACCAATGTGTTGTGTGATCCCTCCTGCTTCGCCTGCAATAACGTTCGCATCGCGTATGTAATCGAGTAAGGATGTTTTACCGTGGTCAACGTGACCCATGATGGTGACGATTGGCGGTCGTTCAACCAACTGGTCCGGATTATCTTCCGCTTCCATGATCGAATCCTGAACATCGGCACTTACAAACTGAACCTCGTGTCCGAATTCTTCGGCCACAATGCTCAAGGTCTCAGCATCCAAGCGCTGATTGATGGATACGAATAGGCCGAGGCTCATGCAGGCACCAATGACCTCGTTCACGGGAACATCCATCATTTTCGCCAATTCGTTGGCCGTAACGAACTCGGTCACCTTCAGGATCTTCTTTTCAAGTTCCTGTTGTTCAACCTCTTCTAACGCACGCTCCTGATAGGCCTGTCGCTTCTCTCTTCGGTATTTGGCTCCTTTCGATTTGGTGTTCGCACCGCTCAAGCGGGCCAGTGTTTCCTTGATCTGCTTTTGGATCTCCTCGTCAGAGAGTTCAGTTCTTTTCGGTCTGGTTCCTCCAGATGCATCGCGTTGTCCGCCACCTTCTGTTGCAGCACCCGGAGTTGTCTCTCCTTGAACCGGTCGTCTCACACGCTTTCGTTTCCGCTTCTTGTCGGCAGAATCGTTTGAGGTGGCCACTGGTTTCTTCTCGCGTGGTTTTTCAACAGGAAGTTCCATTTTACCCAGCACTTTGGCGCCTGCCAAACGGTCGACCTTGACTTTGATGACCTCATCCTCCTTAACATCAGCAGCGGCCTGCTTGGCAGCGGCTTCAGCCACCGATTTTGCGGCTTCTTCAACTTCAATTCGGGCCTTTTCTGAAACTTCCTTTGCTGCCTTGGCCTCAAGTTCCTTCTTGACCTTTTCTTCTTCGAGCTTCTTTTTTCTTGATTCAGGTTTCAGGTCGTCCAGGTTAATGGTGCCCATCAATTTCGGACCCTCAACTTTGGCTGTTTCGGCCTTTATGACCTGGTCATTATCCTGATCCTTGGCTTTTTCCTTCTCCTTTTCTTTTATGGCTTCCTTTTCTCGAACCGCCTCTTTTTCCTTCTCCTTGACCTTTTCTTTCTCAACCACCTGTTCTTCTGAGGCGGCCAGACGCTCGTCTTTGCGTTGCTGCAGCAATTCTGCCTTGGCCTCGGCCTCCATTTTGAGCTTACGATCGGCCGCAAACTCTCCGACAAGCATGAGGTACGTCATATCGTCCAACTTAGAGTTGGGACTGACGTCAGCCTGTCCTTTGTTTTTCAGGAAGTCTACTATGGTTGCCGTACCCACGTTCAGGTCTTTGGCCACAGCACTCAATCTTCTCAGTTCTGCCATTTATGCTCGTTACTTATTATTTTTTCATGACCGATAGTAGATCAGTCAGCGAATTCTTCCTTAAGGATCTTGATGATCTCATCAACTGTTTCCTCTTCCAGATCGGTCCTTTTTACCAGGTCTGCCTTTCCGAGTTCGAGCACGCTCTTAGCGGTATCGCATCCTATTGCTTTCAACTCATCAAGGATCCAACCCTCGATCTCATCTGCAAATTCCTCTAGGTCCACGTCTTCCACGTCCACATCAGAATCGCGATACACATCGATCTCATAGCCTGTAAGTTGTCCGGCCAATCGGATGTTGAATCCGCCTTTTCCGATGGCCAATGAAACCTGATCCGGCTTCAGAAACACATCGGCACGTCCGGTTGCATCGTTCAATTCTATTCGAGTGATCTTTGCTGGACTCAATGCTCGCTGAATGAACAGCTGAGAATTGTTGGTGAAATTGATGACATCAATGTTCTCGTTGCGAAGTTCGCGAACAATGCCATGGATACGTGACCCCTTCATACCTACGCATGCTCCTACCGGATCAATACGGTCGTCATAGGATTCAACCGCCACTTTGGCCCTTTCGCCAGGCACACGGACAATTTTCTTGATGGTGATAAGGCCGTCAAAAACCTCTGGAACTTCGTTTTCAAACAGTCGTTCCAAAAAGCGTGAATCGGTTCTGGAAAGGATGACAACAGGGTTGTTGTTCCTCATTTCCACTTCCTTAATGACCGCTCTTACGGTATCTCCCTTCTTGAAATAATCGCTTGGGATCTGCTCGGTCTTGGGCATGATCAATTCGTTGCCTTCATCGTCCAAGATCAAGATCTCTCTTTTCCATATCTGGTAGACCTCGCCTGTGATCATTTCTCCCTCGCGGTCCTTGTACTTACGGAAAACGTTGTCCTTTTCAAGATCCATAATGCGGGATGCCAGGTTCTGACGGATGGCCAGAACGGCTCTTCTTCCGAAATCTTCGAGTTTGACCGGCTCCGAAACCTCTTCACCCACTTCAAAGTCAGATTCT
>CAMCFW010000205.1 GCA_945874195.1 Chryseobacterium gleum | reverse complement strand
ATCTCGAGGGCCTTATAGCGGTTCTCTACCTGGATGCGGATAATATAAATGCCCGGTTTGTGCGCCAATCTGTCGGCCGGAATGGAATTGTAGGAAAATCCGTGGTCAACCAATCTTCCATCAACCGTAAAAAGCTTCCAATTGGCCTTCTTTCCCACTTCCAATTGAATCAGCTTAAGCGTAAACTGTTCGTTGTACATGGGAATCACTTCGGCAACCCGCAGTTCGTCTTGCACCGGAACAAACAGGGCTGGATCGAGCCGATACATCTTCCCTCCCATCCCGAACGATTGCTCATCGGTGACATACATGGATCCGTTCTTGAAACAGATGCCTTCCTTTTGCGAGAACACGTTCAAACTAAGGCTTGCGGCCGTTCCACCAAAGAAATCGGTTCCTGAAAAATTGCTGAACAGCCAGATCCTGTCGGCTGCCAGCATCACCATTTGGTTTCCATTGTCCGAAATATCCGCAGCTGTCACGGCTAGAAAGAAACTCGTGTGCCCGGTCTGAAAGCTATCGACCAGATGGGCCTGAAAGGTTCCTGCTTCGGTCGGTAAGGTGTAATGCTTGGTGTAGCCCGTAGATGGATTCGAACGGTCTTTACTGAACAGATGCAGGGAATCCTGATAATGGAACATGGCCTCCATATCGAAGTTACCGTAGGTTCCGATGGGTGGGAAATTGTACTGATCGGGATAGCTGAACTGAATGAGTTCGGTGACCACCGCATTGGTTGTGCAAGTATCGATGCTCGGGATCTTGCCGATGCGAAGATCAGTGCGTGCCAGCCCGTTGTTGCCAAAATTGCCGATGTAAAGATTACCTGCATCGTCTTTGGCCAATTCCTCCCAATCTGTATTCGCATCGCCACTTACTGCCACGGTTCGGTGAATTACACCTGTGGAATCCAGAGCAAAAAGCTGGGGGGCATTGTCGCTGTCGTTGTGTGTCCAGAACCAGCCGTTCGGGCCATTCTCCAATCCCGATGTTTCGGAAATGCTTGAAGGAAGCACGCAAAGTTCGTGCAGCATGACCGTTTGAGCCATGGAAATCTTTAGGCCCAGGGTTACGAAAACAAATAGAGCTGAACCTGTTTTAACAGCACTTGACCGAAAGCAGCTCATCAATAATTCAATTGGTGCGGCAAAGATGCCCTAGACACATTGATAAAGGTAGGCCTATCGTTTATGATCAGGATGGGTCCAAAAGAAAAAAGTCCCTTACCCAAAAGGCAAGGGACTTTTTAAAACGGAATGTTCTGATCAGTGCTTGGCCAAATAACTGGCCACGCCTTCGTGAGATGCTTTCATTCCTTCAGCGCCTTTCACCCAGTTTGCTGGACAAACCTCTCCGTTGGTTTCAAAGAAATTCAAGGCATCCACCATTCTCAAGGCCTCGTCTACGTTCCTTCCGAGGGGAAGATCGTTCACCAAAGAGTGTCGCACGGTTCCTTCCTTGTCAATTAGGAACAGGCCACGGTACGCGATCATCGGGCCAGTAGCCATCAGGTTACCTTCTTCGTCCATATCGTAGTCTCCGAAAAGAACGCCATAGTTGGCTGAAATGCATTTTGACGTATCCGCAACTATCGGATACTTCACGCCTTTGATGCCACCAGCTGCCTTCTCCATCTGCAACCATCCCCAATGAGTTTCCTCGGTGTCGGTCGAACAGGCCACAACAGCGGTGTTACGAGCCTCAAATTCGGCCAATTTCTCTTGAAAAGCATGAAGCTCGGACGGACAGACGAAGGTGAAATCCTTGGGGTAGAAAAAGAAGATGACGTTCTTCTTCCCAACATACTGATCGAGCGAGAAATCTGCTTCCACTATTCCTCCGTTCACTACTGCTGCAGCCTCAAAATAAGGTGCCTTCTTACCTACTAATGTTGACATTTTATGAATTGATTTTAATTAGAGTTCTATTGAGTTGCAAAGGTAACAGTTAGCTCGGAGGGATGTTCCGAACTTCGGACAATTGATCTTAACATAACATCAACATGTTACTTCACAAAACCTCAAACGGCCAAATAAGCGATGATAAAGCCAATGATGATGGAAGTGAATTTGGTGATATTGAAAGCGTGACCCTTGTCTGTTTCAAAAAGAATGGTGGTGGCAATATGGAAGAATATGCCAACGATGATGGCCTGCACGGTTCCTTGAAACGCTTCGGTGCCAATGACACGTCCTTCAAGGAAATAAGAGATCAGGCCTCCTAAAGGAGCCATGGCCGCAAACCCGGCCATGCCCAAGGCACCTCGTAGTAAAGAATAACCGGCACCTCGCATCACGGTGCCAAGGATGAAGGCCACTGGAACGTTGTGGATGATGATGCCGGCCAAAAGCGAATGATGTTCGTGAGCGTGTTCGCCTCCGAATGGAAGTCCCTCCAACAAGGAATGTATCCCCAGGCCCATCAGCAGGGCAAAAGGCAGTTGCTTTCCCGGTAGCGCGTGTGCGTGGCCGTGTTCCATTCCTTTCGAAAGCACCTCGAGCATTATCTGCACCATGAAGCCAATAAGCACCCAGATACCAGCAGTATGCCCTATAGCTTCATATGATTCGGGCAGCACATGGAAGAAACAAAGGCCAAGCATGAAGGCCCCGCTGAAAGCCAGGATCAGCTTCATCATTGTTTTTTTGATGTTGATGCCCCATGCCAACATACCGCTCACAAAGGCGCCAAAAAACAACAATATCAACTCCATTACCCTGTAATTTTCTTAGCCATTAAGATCAATCGGTCTGATGTTTCTTCGTCAAAAGCGTCCAATTGATAATTTCCGAAGGTATCGACCAACTCCAAACCGGCCACCGCGAAATAGCGCACAAGATGTGAATATTCCAAGGCATCCACCTCTTCTCTGAAATCGAGTTCAATATCGCCATCAATTATATGGATCTTCTTCACGATCATTCCATCGCTCAGTTCCCTCGAAATTTGAAATCGGATGCCTTCCAAGGTCTTCTCCTCGTAGCGCACCAGATTATTCTTCACCTTAACGGCATTCAGGAAATCGAGTACGAAAATGCCGTTAGCCTTCAGCGCCTCTGCCACGGATGAAATGGTCTTCTGGTCGTCAGCCTCGTTATGAAAATAGCCGAAACTGGTGAACAGATTGACCACTAGATCGAAATGCTCTGACCAATAGAGTTCGCGCATGTCGTGCACAAAGAAATCGAGCCCGTCCTTGCTGTTGAGTTCGGCTTCTGCAATGCTTTCTTTCGATAGGTCTATGCCAATGACCTGAAATCCCTTGTTGCTAAGTTGCAACGAATGCCTACCCTTTCCGCAGGCAAGGTCCAACACTTTTGAACCTTGCGGCAAGTTTATGCGCCTGATCAACCTATCGATGAAATTCCGTGCCTCGGCATGGTCGCGGTCTTTATATAATAGGTGATAATACGGGGTATTGAACCACGCTGTGAACCAGTCTTGCACCGATCAATTTGTTTAGTGTTCAAATTTATCGATTCGTAACGGCCAATATGCTATAAGCTCGTCCAGTACTGTTCTTTTGAAATGACCGAAGATTTTTTCATCGATCGGTAACCTATTTCTTTTTGCTTCGGTATAATTGCTCGGAACTGGAATCCTGGAACATAAAACTAGCGAGTGAAAATTGCAAGTATGAACCTAAATGCGTCTTCTGATCTGAATATTGTGACGGGACGAGATTCTGGAATGAACATATACGACCTATATCACAGAATGGAATCAAACAAGGTGGTGCTCTCTTTTAAGGGCGATGTCACCTCTGAATTGATGGCCTCGATCTTACAGATCATTGAACAACGTATGGATGACCGGAACGAGGCCCCGCGGCTTCGAAAGAAGGTATATAATGTATTGGTTGAATGCCTTCAGAACCTTTACCATCACATTGATGAGATTCCTTCTGAACAAGCCAAGAATGGCACTGATCGTTCGGCCATTTTCATGATCAGCCTGAACCCCGAAGGCTATTCGATCACAACTGGAAATTATATCCTATCGGACCGCGAAGAAACGTTCAAAGAAAGCCTAGAAAGGATAAATTCGTTAAGCAAAGAAGAGCTGAAAGACCTTTACAAGGAGGTATTGAACAGCGATGCACGGTCGAATAAGGGGGGTGGCGGCCTTGGAATGATCGACATTGCCCGCAAAACAGGAAAAAAACTGAATTACGAATTTGCGCCTCTCAACGAGGAGTATTCTTTCTTCAGTTTGAATATCAACGTAGACGAAAATTAACACAAAACATCGGTAACATGGATTCGATTTTTATAGACGGAACACCGAAAACACCTAACGTAAGCTTTGACCCACACACTGGCGCATTGCTACTAAAAGGTCGTTCAATACCAGAGAACTCAATAGAATTCTATAAACCGCTGGTCGATTGGCTCGAGACCTACTCCGGCCGTCCACAGTCGAAAACGGTTTGCGATATTCAGCTTGAATATTTCAACACCAGTTCTTCCAAATGTCTGCTCGACCTATTCAAAAAAATGGAGAACATGAGCAAGAATGGGAACGAGATCGTTATCAATTGGTATTATGAGGAAGATGATGAGGATATGCTGGAAGCTGGAGAAGATTACCAGAGCATCATCAATGTTCCATTCAAAATGATAGAAATGCAGGAATAGGGAACCGGACCACCCTGCACACAGAATACAAAGCCATCTGTCGGTACTCCGCAGATGGCTTTCATATTTCAAACAGTTTCTAAAATTCTCAGAGGTTCGATATGAGCTCCTTCATAATAAGCGTCATCTTGGGTTCGGCCTTGGCCGCAACGTTGATCACGTCCTGATGGGTCACTTTCACTATTCGTCCTGGAACTCCCAGATCGGTAATTATGGAAACCGCAAAACAGCGCATGCCGCTATGCACACCTACGATCACTTCTGGAACGGTTGACATTCCAACCGCATCGGCCCCAATATTCCTCACATAAAGATATTCTGC
>CAMCFW010000204.1 GCA_945874195.1 Chryseobacterium gleum | reverse complement strand
CCACTCTTAGCGATGCACGGGCCTACAGGGCTTTGCAATTGGAGCAGCAGATCATCAGTTTGGACGAGCAGATCTTTCTGAGTTATGATGAAACAATTGAGCGAATGGCCGCTCAAAAGATCAGATACGCTTCGAACGACAAGCAATCGGTCTATCTGGCAATGGTCACCTCGGTAATGGCCCTGTTCTTTGCGCTGATGCTGCTCATGGCCCGAAGCCGTGTGATGGCAGGAGGCTCCACTGGCCTTCGTCAACTTTACCAACAGCTCACGATGGATTTTATTGGAAAGGTTTCTTCCGAAAAAGCGACTTCGCAAAAAATGCTGCGTGTGAATGTGGTTGTCGTATTCGGACTCATGGTCATGTGCATTTCCGTGTTCGCCTACTTGATGTCTTCGCTGTAAGAAAGCGCTGCACTTCCCTTTCTTTGTAGAAAGTCTGGCCGGTGCGAATTTCCCTCATACTTCTGTTCTTAACTATTGCCAAGGTATCGGCTGTGCTGGGGCAATCGTTCAACAACTACGTGCCTCTTTCAGCCCAAGGTCCCATTCCTTCCGATCTCACCACGCTTTCGTCCGAAAAATTCGACCGTGCCAAGGAGCAGATCAAGGGCCGTGAGACAGAAAAGGGACATCAGGCCCGGCAGGATTTTCTCTTGGAGAGCAGTTTTCTTATCGATCAGGTGCTTGGTAGCGGTCGGGTGCTTTTCAACGACCCCGTTTCAAACTATCTGAGCGCTTTATTGGACACCATCCTGGCCAACGAACCCGAACTTCGTGCCCAGATAAGGGTTTATGCCGTGAGGTCGGCCATCGTCAATTCGTTCACAACCGACAACGGCATTATTCTGGTCAATCTGGGCCTGATCGCCCAACTGGAAAGCGAGGCGCAACTGGCTTTCGTTCTCTGTCACGAACTGGCCCATTACACCGAACATCATGTGATGAACGCCTATGTGCAGAACGAAGAACTGAAGAAGGATCCGGAACAATTCGACCACGGTGGCTTTGATGAACAACTGTTGGAACGGAGCCGATATTCCAAGGAACTCGAAAAAGAGGCCGACCAACTCGGTTTTGCCCGTTTTGTCGAAGGTAATTATGGCACCAATGGGCTTTCAAACGTGTTTGAAGTGATGCGATATGCCCATCTTCCATTTGATGATGTCCGCTTCGATCAGCGTTTCTTTAACCGGGAATACTACCGCATGGACGAATCTTATTTTTTGCAGCGTGTTCGACCGGTTGAAGCTTCGGAAAGTGAAATTCCGGATGAGGATTCTCACCCGAGTCCAACCGAACGGCAGCAACTCATGGACCAATGGCTGGCCGAATTGCCTGCTGGCAGAAGGGAAGAAGGCAACACGACTTCGAAAGAATTTGAGCACATACGCACCATCAGTCGATTCGAACTATCAAACCTCTATTTGAAGGCCGACAGACCGGTAATGACCATTTACAATTCTTACCTGCTGCTCCGCTCGTTTCCGGCCAATGCATACTTCGAAAAAAGCATCGCTCTGGCGCTCTACACACTTTCCAAGTTCAAATCGGGCGGAAATTTCGGACAGGTGCATCCCGGATTTTCGCAAATAGAAGGCGAATCGCAACAGGTCTATCACCTTTTTTATCGGCTTACGCCCGAAGAACTCTGCATTCTGGCCACGGGTCATATCTGGAATCTGAAATTACGTTATCCAACCGACCAAGACCTCGATAGGATAAGCAGGGACCTGCTTACCGATCTGATGATGAACTATCATGTTCCTGGAATGTTGGAGCGGCACCGGCCTCCCCTAGGTTGGGACCAGCCCGACACCACCGGAATAAGGGGAAAATATGACCGTTTGAAGGAAAAAAGCAAGGAAAATCCGAAGCTCACCATGATCACCTATTCGCTCGTTGATCTATTCGAAAACGCGGAATTCAGCCTCATGTTCGACAGCTTGGAACGGACAAGGCAAGGCACTCAACCTGCGCCATTCAATGGCCCAACCAAATTGGGAGCGAACAAGAATGACCTTCGACATTGGAAGAATCACGGCTTTGCCTTGGATGCCGATAAGGTGGTGCTCGTGTCGCCAACCTATGCCAAGCTCGATCTGCGAAAACATCAGCGCCATCGGTTCTTGCGCTCGGAAACTGCCAAGGCAAAATTCATCGCTCAAATTCGGCAATCTGCCCACATGCTCAGCCTGAAAACCGAACTGCTCGACCGTTCCGAACTCGGTGCTGACCAGATAGAACGTTTCAACGACATGGTCTTTCTCAACGAGTGGATGGACAAACGCCTGATGCAACTTGATGTGGGCATGATCAACCTCGATCAGCAAAGAGTGGATGACATCATTGAACGCTACGATACCCGATACTTTTCGTGGACCGGGGTGATCAACCATCGCGAAAGCCGACCGTTCACCTATTGGCAGCTGCTCTACGTGCTCATTCCGCCCGCCATTCCGCTGGCCATCTACTACATGGCGCGCCCCAACTACGACACCTATTATTACAACATCACCTTCGACCTGGAAAGTGGGCAGCCCGTGTTGGTCAACTACAATAACTACCGGAAGAGAGATGCCCGCGATCTGATCAATAGCAGCATCTACGATTCGTTGTGGCAGATGAAACGTACCAGATTGAAGACTGAATGAAGGGTCTGACCTTCATACTGCTGCTTTCGGCCACGCTTTGCGCTGCACAGGCCCCCGGCTACATGGGCAAGAAATTCCTGATCACGGGCGAGGTGAGTTTCCTGACTGCGCTCTTCAACCCCAACCACAACATGAACCGGGGTTTGAAGAACTTCAGCTTCAATGTGCGCGCCACCACTGACGTGGACTATGTGATCGCCCGCAACGGCACCATCGGGGCCACATTCGATGTGTTCGTAACCGGAATGAAGTACCAGTGGAACACCGACCAGTTCAGCGAACTGATGATCCCCGATGTGGAAAGCCGATTCGAGCACGCGCGGATCAGCGGCTATGGCTACGGCATCAACTATAAGGTGTTCCGCAACCCATCGAAGGGCGGCATTGCACCCGTTGGCAGCTACGCCAAATTCGACCTGATGCTGCTCGATGTGCGCATGCGTCCAGTTGACAACGACCTGAGCGCGGCCCACCCGTTCTCCGACCGCTTCTTCACTCCCATTGTTTCCATCACCCTGGGGCAGCAACGCATCTTTTGGGATTTCCTCATTCTGCGCTCGGGCATTCAGGTGGGCATCGTTCCGTTCGGCATTTCGCCCTATCTGCAGACCCTCGACAGCGGCATTGAACGCGGCACGCAGCAACAGGACCTCCGCGCCCATACCGAAGCGCGGCTATTCACCTACTACCTGCTCAATGTGAATTTTGGGGTGGGATTCCTGCTTCCGTTCAGGGAGAACTATAAGAATTCGAATTGAGAAATTGTCTATGGGTCTGAGTTAAAGCGGTATGTGCATTTTTTGCACATATTCGATTCGCCTGTGTAATTTGGTTGAGTTACAAATGAATCGGTTTTATGGGAGCAGGTAAAAATGAGATTGTTGTATTCCAAACCAAAAATGGAGAAGCGGAATTTAGAGTGGTTTTGGACGGTGAACATGACACCGTTTGGGCAACTGAACTTCAAATTGCAGAAATTTTCGGAAGAGACCGAACGGTAATCAATCGGCACATAAGCAATGTATTCAAGGAGGATGAACTGAGTGAAAAGGCAACTAGTGCAAAAATTGCACAGGTTCGATTCGAAGGAGAACGCCAGATAACGCGAGAAGTTATTCACTACAATCTGGATGTCATCCTTTCAGTGGGTTACAGGGTAAAATCTCCGTTGGCCACTGAGTTCAGGATCTGGGCTACGCGTAAACTCAAGGAGTATCTCATTCAAGGCTACGCCATCAACCAAAAGCGACTTGAGCAGAGCAATCAGGAAGTGCGCATATTACGTTCAGGAATTCAAATTCTGAGCAGAGCCATCGAGGAAAAGACCCGAACGGAAGGGCATGATTGGCTTGGGCACTTTTCGAAAGGATTGAGGCTCTTGGATGATTACGATCACGAAAATCTAGATGCCAGGGGTCTGACGATAAAGCCAGTTCATTATCCGACAATGCCGGAATACCAAAAGCTGGTCGATCAGATGAAAGCCGACTTTGAATCGGATGTGTTCGGGGTAAAAAAGGACCAAAGCTTTGAAAGTGCCATCGGTCAGCTATCAAAAGGTTTTGGAGACGATGACTTCTATCCGAGCATCGAGGAAAAGGCGGCCATGCTACTTTATCTCGTCATCAAGAATCACGCGTTCACGGATGGCAACAAACGGATCGGGGCCGCCTGTTTTCTATTGTTCCTCGAAACCAATAGTGCCCTTCATGGCAGCGATGGAGCTCCAATAATCAGCAATGAGGCCCTTGCCAGCATCACGCTTTTCGTTGCCGCAAGCAGACCCGAAGAAATGCAAACGGTGAAAAGACTGATCATGAGTATTCTGAACCGGAACAAGAACTGATTCGCCTGACTGTTCAGCTACTACCTGCTCAATGTCAATTTCGGGGTGGGCTTTCTGCTGCCGTTCAGGAAGAATTATCGTGAGGGGCGATGAGACAAACGGACCGTTGACGGTTTGTGATTGACGGTTGGACGAGATTTCAGAATGTAGGCCAAGCAAGGCATCTCTAACCTAGCCATCCTATTCATCCACAAACCCCGCCCCACTCACCTCGCAGATCACATCCTTTCCATACGCCAGGCTGGGCGTTTGAAAACCGGGTTTGAAATGGCCTTTCGCTATTTCGTTCGCAATATGCACAGCCGTCATGGCCGTGAGCGTGTAGCCTTCCTGCGTTTGGATGGTTGATGTGAGGGATTTTCCGGCCTTGTCGGTCACTGTTCCGGTGAGGTAGGTGGTGGCCTTCGCACGGGCATCATCGCTTGGGCCTGCTTTTCCGGCCATGATCTTGGCACGGGCACG
>CAMCFW010000203.1 GCA_945874195.1 Chryseobacterium gleum | reverse complement strand
ATTGAGCTCGACCCCCAAGACCTCGATATTCAGGTTGACCTTGGTGTTTGCCTCATAGAAGGTGCCTCTCTGCTCGGAACTCCACCGATGGAAGGGATCGGCATTCTCAAAAAAGTGGAACAACAGGACCCGAACAATATGAAGGCGTTGATCAATCTTGGTTACTTCGCCATCAAATCGGGCCAGTTCGACAAGGCCGAAGAACGATTTCTTCAGGTACTTAAAATTGATTCCAAATACGCAGATGCTCACCTTTATCTTGCCGACCTTCACGAGCAACAGAAAAAGTTCAGCGAAGCTGTAAAAGACCTTGAAAATTACAAGAAGCTCACCGCTGACCCAGAGCGAATCAAAGAGGTGGACGCATACATATTAGAACTCAGTAAGAACATTTAAAATCACATTATCATGCCTTGCGGTAAAAAACGAAAGAGACATAAAATGGCGACTCATAAGCGCAAAAAGCGACTTAGAAAGAACCGTCATAAGAAAAAATAATCAGCCTTTGAGATAAGGTTCACAGGCCGCCTCTCGCGGCAGTGCCAACACCATTCTTTGCGTTGGGCCACAATGGCCCGCGCTCTGTTGTACGCAACGCGGAAGGCGGCCATAAACTGCTATCCGTGAATTACGACCTGGTAATCTCATCACAACCGTCTAAGGTTGATATTGCCCTTTTAAAGGACAAAAAACTTGTGGAACTCCACGAAGAAACGGGCAATAGCGCGTTTCAGGTGGGAGACCTCTACCTAGGCCGCATCCAAAAAGTGATGCCGGGCCTTAATGCCGCATTCGTCAATGTGGGCTACGAGAAAGATGGTTTTCTACACTATCTGGACCTTGGCCCCAAGGTGAAGACTCTGATCAAATTTGTTGAATTGACCCGAGCTGACAAGCTAAAGTCGCCCATGCTGGAGAAGTTCAGACTGGAGGCTGAGATTGAAAAGACGGGCAAGATCGATGATGTGATGAAGCAGGGGAAAGAGATCCTTGTGCAGGTGGCCAAAGAGCCCATCTCCACCAAAGGCCCTCGACTTACAACCGAACTGTCCTTTGCCGGGAAATTCATGGTACTCGTGCCATTTTCCGATAAGGTTTCCATTTCGCAGAAGATCAAAAGCAAAGAGGAAAGCAAGCGTCTCAAAGACATTTTCAGAGACATAAAACCCAATGGTTTCGGTTTGATCGTGCGCACTGCTGCCGAGAACAAGAAAGTTCAGGATCTGACAGACGACATGAACGATCTTGTCAGCCGTTGGACGAGCATGGTTGCGAAGGTGAAAGAAGTTTCGGCCCCCATGAGAGTCATGGGCGAATTGAGCCGAACGTCATCTATGATCAGGGACATGCTCAGTTCAAATTTCGACAACATTCATGTCGATAGCACCGAGATACACACCGAAGTGAGCAAGTATTTGGCGAGTTCGCCCGATAAATTGAAGAAGGTCAAATTCCATAAGGGTCCGCAGCCATTGTTCGAGACCTTGGGGCTTAACAAGCAGATAAAGGCTGCTTTCGGAAAGCATGTAACCTTCAAGAATGGATCGTATCTGGTGATCGAGCATACTGAAGCGTTGCATGTCATCGATGTGAATTCGGGCCCGCGTACCAATGCCGGACAGGATCAGGAGACCAACGCGTTGGAGTGTAATATTGAAGCAGCCCGAGAAGTTGCACGCCAGTTGCGGTTGCGCGATATGGGCGGCATCATCGTCATCGACTTCATTGACCTTCATAAAGGAGAGAATCGCAAGGAACTCTTCAATGTGCTGAAGGATGAAATGAAGGACGATCGCGCAAAGCACAACATTCTTCCTCCGTCCAAATTCGGACTCATTCAGATAACTCGGCAACGGGTGAGACCTGAAATGAATGTGAAGACCAAGGAGAAATGTCCGAGTTGTGGTGGCACGGGCGAGATTGAAGCTGCAGTGCTGTTTGACACAGAGATAGAAAACAGCGTTAGCTTCGTGATGAAGGAACAGAACGAAAAGTCCATTACGTTGAAAGTTCATCCATACATCGAGTCGTATCTGGTCAAGACAGAGAGTTGGTTGCCATGGTCACGAAGCATCGTGAAAGATTGGCAGAAGCAGTTCGGGGGGGTCATTAAGGTAGAATCGTCTACCAATTACCACTTTATGGAATACCATATTTATAACGGACGTGGCGAGGAGATTCGACTTATCTAAACCGAATCTCACCAAAAAGCTTGCGCGTTTTGCCGATATAGGCAAGTTCTCGAATTGCGTTGAGGTTCCATTGCCCCAAGAGTTGGTGGATTTTCCGTTGAAAGGAAAATGGGCTGAAGAACAGTTCGGAAATGACGGGCCCATAACACTTGAATTGGCCTGCGGAAAGGGCGAGTATACCATAGGTCTGTCGGAAATGTATCCGGAACGCAATTTCATTGGTGTCGACATCAAGGGAAACCGCATGTGGATTGGGGCCAAGCACGCACTTGACCACAAGATCGACAACGTGGCATTTCTTAGGACACGCATTGACCATATCGACCGGCTTTTCGGAGCGGAAGAGGTGGCCGAGATATGGATCATCTTTCCCGACCCTCAGTTGCAAAAGAATCGCGAACGCAATCGGTTGACCTCGGCCAATTTCATTCAACGTTATCGGAACATAGTAAGAAAAGGGGGCATCATTCAGCTTAAAACCGACAATTTTCCGCTATTCCAATACACACAGGAAGTGATAGCCGAAATGGGATTGACCACGCTTTGCGAATCAACCGATGTTTATGCCGACCTAGAAAAACGACAGAATCATTTTCTGTGTGAACGCGAGCACGAATTACGTATCAGAACGTATTACGAAGGCCTATGGCTGCAAGAGGGTAGGAAGATCAACTACATCGCATTTACGCTGTAATTCCGAAATTGCGTTCGCGATGGGCGTAAAGACCAGTTCCGGTTATCAAGGTTTTTTTCAGGATGTATGGGATGTGGTAAAACTCATTCCCGAAGGCCGGGTAACAACCTATGGCGCTATTGCCAAATACTTAGGTAGTCCAGGCGCTGCCCGAATGGTAGGTTGGGCAATGAATGCCAGTCATTCATCGGCACTGCCTATTACTGCACAGCGAGTGGTTAACCGCAACGGTCTGCTTTCTGGAAAGGTCCACTTCGATGGGCCAAACCTGATGCAAGAACTGCTGGAGAACGAAGGCGTCAAAGTACAGGACAACCAAGTGGTCGATTTCGCGAAACACTTTTGGGATCCCATGGTTGAACTTGATCTGCGCTGACCGCGAGAATCGAGATTTCAGGTCCATCACTATTTCTTGCTTTCCGACAAAATATAAGCTGCCAGATCCTCAATCTGAGAATCGCTCAATTTCTCTTTCGAGTAGATCGGCATGTATTGCGGAATATGATCTTTCGAGGCGGTGCCGTGGCGCGTTATCCAGTAAACGGAACCTCCGTTGCTTTTCTTAAAATAGCCTGCCAACCACTTAAAGCTCTTTTGATTCTCGCCCGAACCGAAAACCGTTCGGTCAGTCACCGTTTTTTGGGGTGAATGGCAGTGTAGGCAACTTTTTTCATAGACGTACTTTCCATTTTCGAGATCACCGGTCGTGCCCAATTTTCGTTCAGGGACAGGTAAGGCCTCCGTGAACGTTGCAGGATATCCTTGCAAGAATTTTGAACGAATTCGCTTGATGTTGTCGGCTTTCTGTTCTGCCGTTTGGCCAGTGGCCGATATCTGTTGCAGTTCTTCAGCCGATAAATTCAGGTCTTTCATCTTCAGATCGATGGCATTTAAGAAATGGAGAACAGATTCCATCTCTTCAGGGGTCAACGTGCGGCCCACCGAACATTCTTTAGAACAAAGCTGAATGGCATTGATCAGATCGTGGCGGGCAGGTTCTATCAATTCCTTTCCATACTTCTTTTCATGATCTCCATTGAACCAGCTGGTGCGATTGGTAATGCCATAAAGAGTTGATCCTGGCAGATAAGGTTGATTGAACTCTTTCGCATATTTCAATCTGCTGTCAGGGTCGTTGTCATCCGCAAATTTCGATTCGGGCAATACATTGTGGCAATCAACACAGATGAAATGTTTCGACAGGCGATATTCAACCGCACCATTACTGTATGGGCCTCCGATCAATACAAGGCTTTTCCCTTTCGATATTTCCTCTATGTTTTCCGTTCCTCGGTAATGCGCGGGCGCTTCTTCGCCCAGCGAAAGGAGCACGCTACTTACTGGGGTTTGAGGATCATAGGGGATCGGTCCCAAAAAAAGTGAGGTCGAAAATCCACAGCAGATGACGAATGCCGAAATGGCTAGCAGAATATTGTTCATCGTTCAATTCTAAGTTGGCTCAATTTTACGGAAATCGAATGAGAACCAGCTGCGGAGTTTTCATTATTGGATCAAGATCCAATTTCAAAGCAGAGCCATTCGGCAGTCTAAGCAACAAGATGGATCAATGAACAAGCGATGGTTCAATTTCATTTCGAATCGAAGGTAGCTGCATCGTAGGTGGTAACGCTTACCTTTGCGGCCATAAAAATTTGGAATTTCAATGGCAAGATATGATGTGACTGTGATCGGTTCAGGACCGGGAGGATATGTGGCAGCGATACGTTGTGCACAGCTAGGATTTAAGGTGGCCATTATTGAAAAGTATCCGACTTTAGGCGGAACGTGCCTCAATGTCGGATGCATTCCGTCTAAGGCGCTGTTGGACTCTTCTGAGCATTATCACAACGCGGTACACACGTTCAAAGAACACGGCATCGACATTCAGAAGCCAAAAGTGAATATTGCACAGATGATCAATAGGAAGTCTGATGTGGTGAAGCAGAACGTAGATGGTATCAGCTTCCTGATGAAGAAGAATAAGATCGATGTTTTTGAAGGACTTGGAAGCTTCGAGTCCAAGAACAGGGTCAAGGTGACCAAGGCGGACGGAAAATCCGAAACAATCGAATCTGATAAGGTGATCATCGCCAC
>CAMCFW010000202.1 GCA_945874195.1 Chryseobacterium gleum | reverse complement strand
TAGGCGCACCATTTCCAAATGGTCGTGGTTCAGCGTTTCGAGCTGGATTCCGTAACGTTCGAGGCGCATCAGAGCCTGGTTTTGATGGAGTACACGGGTTTTCTTACCCTATCGGCATAGATACGACTGATATACGCCCCCAAAATACTGAGGCATAGAATGATGAGCCCAGTGGCAAAGAAGATGGCCGTAATGATGGATGGGAATCCGGCCTCGGTGCCAATGACCACCTTTTCATATATGTAATAACTGCCTAGCCCAAAGCACACGGCCGATATCAACAATCCGAAAATACTCATCAACCTCAGTGGAAAATCGGTGTAGAAAAAGATGAGCTTGATGGCAATTCCGGTGAGACCAAAGAACGAATAGCCCGATCGGCCTTCATTTCTTGAATGATGTTCAACCTCCACTTTTTCAATCTCATCGGTATACCAATGGATGACCTGATTGAGAAACAACTGATCGTGTGCTTGCTTATTCAGCTTTTCCTTCAATTCGGGTGAGATAAGCCTGAACGAAGTGCCAATGTCGGCCCCGTCAACCCAATCGAATATCTTTTTGATGAGGTAAGAGCCCAGCCGTTTGAAAAAAGGATTGTTCTGCTGTGGCGTAATGCCGAACACCACGGCCGCTTGGGTTTGTGCATGACACGCCAGCAATTTGGATATTTCCTCGGGCGGTGTTTGCAGGTCATCGTCCATCGTTATCACAATGCTACCCTTGGCGTTGGTTATGCCGCACACGGTGGCCGCGTTCTGTCCATAGTTCCTTCCCAATCGGATGAGCGAAACCTGGTCTGGATATGACGCTTTGATCGCCTTCAGCTCGTTCCAACTCTCTGTCGGGCCTCCATCTTCTATGAAGAGAACTTCGAACGATCTTCCAAGCTTGGTGAGGACCGCTGCGGTCCGTTCGTAGACCGGACGGAGCGTTTCAACCGAATTGAAAACGGGTACGACAACTGTTATGTCGGTGGTTTGGCTCACAGGTAGTTTATTGGCAACACGGCCACTTTGTCTGTTTCCAAAATTACATTACCCCACGACAATCCGACACCGAAGCCCGAAAGCAACAGTTTCAATTTTCTGGTTGAGAGCGGCTCTGACAGTTGCGAGACCAACGTCACGGGAATGGTCGCACAGCTCGTATTGCCAAAATCGTAAAGCGAACTGGGGGCCTGATCCTTCGTGAATCCAGTTTTCCTGACAATCGAATCGTTGAGCAATCGGTTGGCCTGATGAAGCACCAGGTAATCAAATTCGGAAGCATTCAGGTTCTCGTCCTTCAGCATGGCGGCAATGCTGCCGGCAACGGTCGAAAGACCGAAAGTGAACACCGCCTGACCGTTCATGGCCAATTGGTCAGCCCTTCTTTTCACCCCTTCCGAAATGGTTCGTTCGACAAGCGAAGCCTGGGTGGTCTGATTTCGGAAACCACCATCTGGAACGTGGATGGCCCGAAAATCTGCTCCATTCGAACCGAGTACGAAGCGCATGGAAGGCGCTCCTTCTTCAAGTTGGAATGCAGTGGCCGAACCGGCATCGGCAAATATGGGCCAAATGGAATTGTCTTGTTTCGAAACCATTTTCGTGATGGTATCGCCCACCAGGAGCAGGGCCTTTTGAATACCGTAGGCCTTCATCATTCCGGAAATGATGGACATGCCATAAACGTAGCCGGCACAGCCCTGATTGACATCGATGGACACACAATGCTGCGGCAGGCCCAATCGGTGTTGTAGTTGCGTTGCCGAACCGGGAACCAAATGGTCGGGGGTCTGGCTTACAAAGACAAGAAGTCCTATTTCGTTGGCATTCCAGCCCAGTTGACGCATGGTCTGTTCGGCAGAATCGGCACAAAGGTCTGATGCGGTGATGGATCCGTTGGCCACGTGCCGGTATCTGATGCCGACCTGATCAACGATCTCCGTGCGTTGTTTCTCGCCTAGCGAAGCAAGTTGTGTGTTGTCTTCCCGGTTTTTGGGAACCGTGGCCGCCAATCCTACCAAACGCACACCACCAATGACCAGACCATGCATGATCAGGGATTCTTAGAAAGGAGAAAGAGGTCGGCAACCGTTCGTGCGTTCCTAAAATCGCGCTCCGGAATGGTGACACCCATGTGTTCGTCTATGGCAGCAATAACAATCAGTGCCTGCATCGAAGACCATTCTTCCAGTTGGCGGAACTGAGTTTCGGCCCCTATGGCATCTCCATTCAAGAACAGGGAACGGAAAAGAAGAACGAACTCTTCTGATGTGAGTTTTGACATGCGAGGGGCCATTGGGTATCGCGAATGTAACGATCCCAAAACAGAATTCTACTTAACGGAGATATTGAAGCGTTCGATGTAGTCCTTGTAATGCTCGTGGATCTTCTCTGTGTCCAAACCATAGTAGGCTGCCGAATAACTGTGTTTTCCAGGATCATCGGGCCGTTCGGCATTCAGATGGTCGCGCATGAGCTGCTCGTTTACCGGTGTAAGGTTGAAATGAGAAGTGATCTTGTTGATGGCCGCGATGGGATCTTGACGCAGGCTTCCGAAATCAATATCCAGAAACCGGTGTTCTCCTACCCTGTCGCGTACGGCCAAGGCACGTTCAATTCCGATCATGAACCGCTCTTCAATGTATGGGCCAATTTCTTTCGGGTCGAATTGGCCATAGAACAAACGCCAGTTAAGCGAAGCAAGACTGCAATAGCTTGGTATGCTTTCGCTCGGGTCGCGGTGTGTCCAAACAATGCAGGCATCGGGAAAAACCTCCAATAGCACATCGAGATACCACATGTGATCGGGGCATTTCAATATCAATTTCTTGGTGGGCTGTCGCTGCACCATGATCTTCAAGAACTTCTTGTATTCTTCGTAAGACGGTTGCATGTCGTGCTGCAGCATCCATTTTCCGTAATCGGGCCATCGGCTGGTCATGTCCCAATTCAGAATGGTGAACTGACTAATCATCAACGGCCAGCATTCTTCAAGCGAATCGTAGCGCACTTCGTGAATGAACTTCATTTCAGGAACCACGAAATTGGCCACCTTCAATCGACTCCTGGTCTGGTTCTGTCGCTGCTCCACGTCTTTGATGGGGTCATCATTCACCGGCACCGGATTGGTTATCTCCCAGAATGGCAATGCCCTTCTATCCTCACTCAGATGTAAAAGGTTCTGTACCAAAGTGGTGCCCGTGCGTGGAAATCCCACAATGAAAACCGGGCGTTCTATCTTGATGTCGTTCACCTCGGGATGCTTCTTCAGATAGTCGACAAGCCTGAGTCGGTTGGCCAGGGCATCAACTCCGAACATGGTAGATGAGACCTTGGCAAAATGCGTAAGCGGTTCCTTGTTCATGGAAGCGGTCAGTTGCCGCATGCCTTCGATATGAACACCATTGCCGAAGTCGCTGAGCCCGGTGGTTTTCATCGCCTTTTGGCTGATCTTTTCCTCATCTACAGAATTCGGGGCCAGACCAAGGGCCTGCAGCCAACCAATCAGCGTGTTCAAAACACGCATCGATAAACTGTATGAATTCTCTTTAACTCGTGCCAAGCGTATGTCCCTGAAAAGGGGGCGCAAGGTATTGATTATGTGATTGTGGGCTACCGCAAAAGCTTCAACGAATCAACATGACCGAACCAACGTATTCGTGGTCGTGGCCTTGCCAATCGAGAATGTAGAATTTATAGATGTATTGTCCTGATTCCACCTGCTGACCTTTGAATGTTCCGTTCCAACTCAGCGAACGGTCGTTGGACTCAAAGATCATTTCTCCCCAACGGTCATAGATCTGCATGTTGTATGATTTCAGATAATCTCCCTGACCGAAGAATTGATCATTGACCCTATCCGAATTCGGGGTGAACGCATCGGGGATATAAAAGGTGAAAAGTGGTTCCACCTTGACCGTGTACGAGATCGTATCGGCACAACCGAACGAGGTTTCCACCACCAACGTCACCCGGTAGCTGCCGCTATCCGCATACGTATGTTCGGGATGTTGAATAACTGATGTCGAACCCTCACCAAAGGTCCAATACCAATCTATGACATTGGCAGAACTCAGGTCGGTGAACTCGAACAACGGATTGATCATAGTGGCTGACTTCTCGGGATCCGTACTGAAAAATGCCTCTGGCACAGGATGAACGGTGACCATATCAGCGACACTTGCAGAACTCGAACAACCATTGGTACTGGTAATTGTGAGATTGACATTGAAGGTGGCCACATCGAATGGATCTGAAAAAACAGGGTCGTAGACATAGAAAGGTTCCTGTACCTGTGGGTATGCTGATGAGTCGCCAAGATCCCATTGCCAGTTTCCAAGTATATAAGGCGCAGGAATGGAAGACGCGTCCATGAACTGAACGCTAAGCGGTTGGCAACCTTCGCGCGGCACGGCATCGAACACTACTTGCGGCAGTGGATAAACCCCCACCGTCTTTGAAACCACATCCTGACATCCATGATTGGTGGTTACAGATAGTTCCACATCGTAGAATCCGGGTGCGGCATAGACATAATCTCCATTCGCTGCGACTATCTGATTTCCGTCATCCAGAGTGTAAACCCACTGCGCAAGCACGTCATTGGAGAGTACCGGAGTTGAAGAAAGGTCGCTGAACGAGATCGTGTCCTGATGACAATGTCCAAGATCAGCAGTATAATCTGCGGTTGGCAACGGATGTACCAACGCATCGCCAATGGCTATCTGATCCTTGCATCCTACCTGATTGGTGATGACCAACGTAGCACTATAGGCTCCATATTGAGCATAGACGATCTGAGGCGATTGACTGGTAGAATTCTGTCCACTGCTGAAACTCCAATCCCATTGCGTGATCGGATAACCTCCATTCGCATTCGAAAGATCGGTGTATGAAATAGGCAACGGATAGCAGACGCTATCGAATGCAAAGTCCGCGATGGGCGATGGATAAACCTCTATCGTATCCAATTTGATACTTACGCAACCGCTATCTGA
>CAMCFW010000201.1 GCA_945874195.1 Chryseobacterium gleum | reverse complement strand
TGCCCTTGGGCCCATCTATTTTATTCCTGTGCGGTCTAATGTCTACTCAAAGCCCGATGGTTTTGATTTCAAGGCCGGATTCGGTGCGTCCATCATGTATCAGTACAATTTTCAGAAGATTCGCCATCTGTCAATAAGAGCTACGTTGGATTATGTGACAGCCACAGGTAAAGGCGATACAATAGGAACGGGACTGGCCCGCATGCAGGTGGTGCCTCTAACGGTCGGACTGAAGGTGTATCCCGGCAAGCGGAAGAATGTCTATTTCGTAGCCGATCTTGGAGCTGCATTTACTTCCTACAAGGCGCGTTTTGCAACGGAGACCAACACACGGACAGATACGAAGAACGAAGTCGGATTCACCGCAGGCTTCGGCCTGGGGTATGACATCCGCATCACCGACCAATGGCACATCGAGATCGATCACACCGTCCGATGGCTGAAGGCCAGCGATAGGAACGATAGCACGAGTAATTTCTTCCTTCGAGTGCTGTATAATCTTTGAGTGATCAAAGAGAGAAAGACAAGTGGTTATTGAAGCTGATAGACAGCGAAAAGAACTGAATAAATGATCAAATAGAAACGGTAATTGTTACGCGTCTTCTTAAAATCTGGGTGGTCGACCGCGAGAAAGCCTAAGAGTGCTTTGGTCTCCTTCACAAAATAGGGTTTGACGTTGATGGTCCAATCGTCAGTTTCGTAAACCATCTTACGGAATCTGCTTCGGAAAACGCCCAACGGCATGCCCCAAGCGAAGAAGAGAATGAGCCAGATGTTCTCGTTGATCCACTGCATCGGTCAGTAACAGAGCCAAGCTCATGTTGTTCAATCTGCTGTTCCTTGAAACAACTCCTCCAACACATCCACCTCAATGCGGATGATGATGTTGAAGATGCGCAGTTGGTCGTCCTTGCTCAGTTGGTCGAAGAGCGCGTTGCCCTCCATGAGCATGCCGAGGCCGATCTCCAAGCCACCGATCTCAGTTTCGGAATAGGTCTTGGGCGACTTCTTCATGCGGGCTATGAGTTCTTGAAGTATCTGAATGATCTCGCGCATCAGCCTACGGTCGTAGAGCAGTTCGAGCAGCGAACGGGTGTTGTCGATGAACTGGTCGATCTCTGACCTGCGCAGCGATCGGATGAATCCGTTGATATCGTCAGTAGAATAGGGCGGAAGCTTGCCACTGTTCTTGGCCTTGCGGATCAGTTTCGATTCGAATTCGGTTGCCACACGGAACGAACGGAATGTTTTCATGCCTGCACCCAGCAATCGCGGAATGCTTGCCCCGTGGCGCAGCAGAATGGCCGTGGAGTCGAACAGGATGCGCAACAGCCTGTCGGGGTGGGTAATGTAGTTGTCTAAGCTTCGGAATGCCTCATTCAGTTCTTCGCGCCTTTCAGGATGCGGATAGATCTGTTCTAGAAAGTAGTTGCGGTAGGTGGTCACCCGTGCCTCATCGAACGAATCGGGAATATCATACTTGGCCTTGATGTTCGCATACTGATAGCGGTCGTTGATCAGGTTTCGGAACCCGATGATCACGCCATATAGGATCTGCTTATCGGTTGCCGCGCTCATTGGCTGCAAACTAAGTCAACTTTATCAACTTCACCACCCCACCAATTCCTTCAACCTCTCGCTCTCCGGCCAAATGCGCCTACAGTTCTCAATGGCCGAATCGATGGCATCCTCGTGCGAACCGATGTCGCGGGTGTAATCGCCTCCGAAAAAGATGTTGTGCCTACCCTGAACCTGCTCCAAAGCCTTCTGTGCTCGGAAAAATTCGGGTGTTTCGCAGGGCAGCCACCATTCTGAGATGTGATGCACCTGCTTTGGGTCGTCCCCTTCGTTGATGTAGCTATCGAACACATTCTGATCAGTGTTCCACCCATCCCAGATGGTGGCATCGGCATGTTTGCCCTTGTTCAACACATTCACCACGCTCCAATCCTTACGATCGGGTGGCATGAAGGCCCTATCGCTGTGGGTGCAGACCGTGGCCTTGTAATACTGGAATCGTGAAAGCACCTGCTTTACTTCATCCATGTACTGCGTGTCTTTCAGCATGGTGCTGGCATCCTTTGCTCCCGCGGTAATGATGAGCTTGTCGAATTCAAATTCTCTTCCAGAAACCGTTTTCACCTTCACCTTTCCGGTGGCAGCATCCGGCTGCACGAATTCTACGCCATCTTGGATGATGATCTCGGTGTGCTTCAGCGTATCGGCCATCAGTTTGATGTAGTGCTTCACGCCCCCGCGCATCACTTTCCAGTCAAAATACTTCAATCCGCTGGGTTTGTGATAGACCATGTATTTCATGAGCGGATAGATGGAAAAATCCTCCGTCTGATCGTGTGGGCTTCCCCAAACGCCAGAAAGAACGGGCTTCAGAAATCCGTTGCGTTGCTTATCGCTCAGTTGCAAACCATCCATGAATTCGCGCAGCGTAAGGTCTGTTTCGTGGTTGTCAACAATTTGCCGCGAAGCGTTCACCACCTTGTTCATCAACAGCAGTTCGGGCAGAACGTGTGGCTTGATGAACATCTGAATGATGCGCCTTAAAGTGACAGGTGGCATGGCGTTCACCTTTCCTGTCAATGTGTTGTAATAGGTCATGGAAAGCGGCACCCAATCGAAGGGGATATCGACCAGTTCCAACAGGCGGTTGAAGTGCGGATAGATGATGGGCGAGAACCAGTTGGCGCCATCGTCCACGTAGTGCATTACTCCGTTCATTTCCACCTCAACGGTATGGGTGTTGCCGCCCAGATAGTCCTTCTTTTCGATGATGGTGAGTTCGTGGCCCTGATCCAACAGCCACGCGGTGCACATGCCCGCTCCACCAGACCCGATGATCCCGATCTTCAAGTTGATGGGGCTATAATGGAGATGGCTCCCGATGGACATTGCTTCACCTGAGCGGAAACGGCTTCCGATGAAGCGTTCTCCATCTGTATCCAAGGCCGTTCGCGCGGCTTGAATACCGATGGAAGTCCTTTGGCACAAACACCGCAATGGATGCAGACATCGGGTTGCCACAGCACCGTGATGTCACCGTTGGTGTATTTTATTTTCATGACCAATGATACTTCGTCTATTCTGTTTGACCAACAAGAATAGATTGATTCAAGCAATTATTCATGGCATGATCCCGTATGTAAAAATAACCGCTGCCACCGTGATCAATGATGAATTCATCCAAATGTATCCAACCTAAAACTACTCCTTCCTCCTTGTTGATCTTGAACGCGATCAATCGTGTATAAAAGTCTGGTGTATTGCTGTAATAGTGATTTTCAAAAATCAAGCACTCATCTTCAAAGGGAAGTGTTTCATTGATAATGTCAAATCCTGACAGGTAATTGCCATCGTGAGTCAATGTGTCTAAAACTTGCCCAACATAAAGTGAAACGTTGGGTAGTGAAGATCTGATCTTAACTTTCCAATTAAAATACATGACATTATCTGGATTTACGTACGCAAGCGTTCTTGTGAAGATAAAATCCACATCATTGATGGTATCACCGTCCAATCCATATTGTACAGTCACTGGAGAAACGGAATTACTCCGAATCTTGATGTTATCAATCAAATACAGCACCTGATTCTCACATGGAGTGGCCTCCTCATCTTCGGGGCAACAGCCAACCAATGATAGGACGGTCAATAAAAGATAGAAGCCAATAGTCCGCATCGGAAGCTGATTTGCCAGATTGAATACCACTCGAAACTACCTAAATTATGTTGTTGTTAACCAATGCAACTATGAAAGTTGAGAATGGCAGGAACCTATTAACTAACCTTCTCCGCTCAAAATCCGTGCTTGATTTGATCAGTTCACGACCAACTTTCCGGTCGAATACCAGTCGCCATCACTCACCTGATAGAAGTACATTCCCGCTGCCAGGCCGTCCACTGCGAACGTGAATTTACCTGAGCTGGACTGCATGCTGCTTACCGACTTTCCTGCTCTATCGAACAGGTTCAGGGTGTAGTTGGAGTTCCTGTTCGGTCTCAACACCTCAATGGTGGCCTGGTCGCTCACCGGGTTAGGGAACGCTTTCACGCCACGGTTGTAGATGCTTTCGCTGATGCCAACGGCCGTGTACTGTTCGCAACCTTCCGAACCCAGATTGAGTCGCACGAATAGCTCATCGAAGTAACTGTCGTTGTCCGTGCCCGCATTGCGCGTTCCCATCAATATCAGTCTCACGCTGCGCGTACCGACCGGAACCTGCATCGTTTCGTTCTTCAATGTCCATGTTGAAGTCTGGTGTCCAACGGTTGCTGATGTTGCTAACAGGCCACTGGAGGCATCGAAGCATTGTAGTTTGAACTCGGGTCGGTCGTCACCGTTGTAATCGCTCAGATAGCCCCCAAAATTGACGAGAACGCTACCTGCATCGATCTGCGTGGCATAGGCAGATACATCCACGTCCTGATGTCCTTCGCCATAGGCGTTGTCTTCGCACACGCCACCAACGGCAAACAGTTTTGAGCCCACGTAAGCATTGTTTCCAGCACATTCGCCACTGTTGATCGACTCAAACGCGCCAACGTCCTCTATCCAGTTCGAGGTTCCGCTTTCTGCGCCACCATTGAGCAACAGATTGGCTGTAAGCGATGAGTTGGTGGTTTGGAACATGACCGCATCCGACCATTGGCTCCAAGCCAGACTGCGGTCGCGGTAACGCACCTGCCAGTAGTAGGTGGTGTTCGCTTGAAGCACATTCACTTCCTGGTCCACCATGTTGTTGCCAGCCTGCAGGTCCACATCGAAATACCAGTTCTCGTGCTGATACCATTCGTCATACACCACCGAGTTGAAGTTGGCATCGGTGGCAATGCGCCATTGCGTGGCTCCATGAAGGTCGCCATCGGGGTCGCTGAACTCGCTACCAAGGAAGATGATGCATTCCGGATTCAGCAGATCGTTCTGCGATGGAAAGACACCCGTTGGCGTGATTGGACTCGGGTTGTTGAACTTGATGCGCATGGTGTCCTTCAACACGTTGGTCACCAGTCCGTCCTCGTAGCTACCGTGGCTCAATCGCTTCAGCAGGATCTGAGGG
>CAMCFW010000200.1 GCA_945874195.1 Chryseobacterium gleum | reverse complement strand
GATCCTCAGCGTTGGCGAAGACCGTCCCGATGACATCAAGCTGATCCTCGACACGCTGGTGGCCGAGTTCCCACAACTCACTTCGGTTCTCTATGTGGTGAACACCAAGCAGAACGACACCATTTCCGACCTCGACATTCAGGTGCATGCGGGCAACGACCACATCATGGAGGAAATGGAGGGATTGAAGTTCCGCGTGGGGCCCAAATCGTTCTACCAGACCAATGGCCCACAGGCCTACGAGCTTTACAAGGTGACGCGCGATTTTGCCGCACTGACGGGCAATGAGGTGGTGTACGACCTCTACACCGGAACAGGCACCATCGCTCAGTTTGTGGCCAAGCAGGCCAAGAAAGTGGTCGGAATTGAATACGTGGAGGCTGCGATTGACGATGCAAAGCTGAATGCCGAACTGAATGGCATTGCGAACACCACGTTCTACGCGGGCGACATGAAGGATGTGTTCACGCAGGAACTCATCGACAGGGAAGGCCGCCCCGATGTGGTCATCACCGACCCGCCCCGTGCGGGAATGCATGCCGATGTGGTGGCGCGACTGAACGAACTCCTCCCCGAACGCATCGTGTATGTGAGCTGTAACCCCGCCACGCAGGCCCGCGACATTCAACTCCTGAGCGAAAACTACGAAGTGAAGCGCCTGCAACCCGTGGACATGTTCCCACACACGCATCATGTGGAGAATGTGGCGCTGTTGGAGCGAAGAGTGACGAGTGATGTGTGACGAGCGAATAGTGTCTGACATCTGTAATCTGAAATCTCATGCAACTGGACAAAGACTTCTGGAACAACCGCTACGCTGAGAACGAAACGGGCTGGGACCTTGGTGCGCCAAGCAGACCGTTGAAGGAATACATCGACACGCTGACGGACAAGGACCTGCGCATTCTCATTCCGGGTTGCGGCAAGGCTTATGAAGCAGAATACCTGCACCAACTCGGCTTTAAGAATGTGTCGGTGATCGACCTGGCACCGTTGGCGTTGGATGAGCTTTCGAAGCGGGTTCCCTCCTTTCCCAAAGCGCATTTGATCGTGGGCAACTTCTTCGAACATGACCAGACATACGACCTCATTCTCGAACAGACCTTCTTCTGCGCCCTCGACCCGAAAATGCGCACCGACTACGCCACCAAGATGCACGAACTACTGAAACCGAACGGGAAACTGACCGGAGTGATGTTCTGCTTTGAACTGACGGAACAGGGGCCACCTTTCGGAGGAAGCGCGAAGGAATATGAAGGCTATTTCAGCAATCTGTTCAGCATCGAACGCATGGAACCGTGCTTGAATTCCATTGCCCCGCGATTGGGTAGGGAATTGTGGGTGGAACTTGTAAGGGCGTAAGGCCTTACGCCCTTACGATTTCTCAATCTTCTTATAACTCGCCACAATTCCTTTGATCAAAGCCGAACTGAACCCAGCATGTTCCATTTCGTTCAGGCCTGTGATCGTGCAGCCTTTCGGAGTTGTCACCTTATCAATTTCGCTTTCGGGATGCGAACCGTTCTGAATGATGAGTTCAGATGCGCCCTTCATGGTCTGACTGACAATGGCAGTGGCCGTCTTCGCATCGAACCCCACCTCTATTCCACCTTGGATCATGGCGCGCATGAAACGCAGCACATAGGCAATGCCGCAGGCACCGAGAATAGTGGCCGCTTCCATCAGGCTTTCATCGATGTAGAGCGTGGTGCCGATCTTATCGAACAGCGCGGTGATGTAGTTGCGTTGCTCCGCAGTGGCACCGTTATCGCAGATCATGGTCATGCTTTCATTCACATCGGCAGCCGTGTTTGGCATGGCTCGGAAGGTTGGAAGCGACCTTCCACTCCACTCTGACAACTCATTGAGGGTGATACCAGTAGCAAGGCACACCAGAATGTGTTGTTCAGCATTGAGCGAAGCACTTATCTCCTTCAGAATGGGTTTGACATTGAAGGGCTTGACGGCCAACACCACCACATCGGCCTGTTTCACCGCTTCCGAATTGTCCGTGGTGACCAGAACGCCTTTCGCGGCCAGTTCACTCAATGTTGCCGTGTTCCTTCGCGTGGCGATGAGGTTCGAGGGTCGGAACCCTTTGTCGTCCAGCAACCCGTGGGCAATGGTGATGCCCAAATTCCCACAGCCAATGATGGCGATCCGTTTGTCTTTCATCCTTTCTTGTATTGCCCACGAATTTAGGCATTGATGGCGTTTAGGGTTGATTGCCCAATAAGTGACACAGATCACATTGACCGCGTCAACCAAGAACTACATTCGTCACATCAACTGACAACCATGAACCGAATTTTCACTTTCCTTTTCCTCGGCAGCACATTTCTATCATCAGCACAGACCAACTTCGAAGTAAGCATTGATGAGGTCACACTGCCAAATGCACCCGCGCTTCAATCCTATGTGGTAGGGCAACACGAAGGCAAGTGGTTGCTCATTGGAGGCAGGACCGATGGCCTGCATCAGCGCCAGCCTTTCGCTTCCTTTTTGGCTTCGGCCAATAACCTGATGGCCTATGTGGTCGATCCTGTCGGTCTTCAGCATTGGTCGGTTTCGCTTTCGGCATTGCCAACCGCTGTTTACGAGCAGTTACAGAGCACCAACATGGAATTTGTGCAGCGCGACACCGTTCTTTACATCGTTGGTGGATATGGCTACAGCGCAACCGCAGCAGACCACATTACCCACGCGCGGCTGACTGCGGTGAACATCCCTTCTTTGATGTTCATGATCATCAACGATGGCGACATCACGGGCCAATTCCGTTCGGTGGCCGATGCAAACATGGCGGTGACAGGCGGTTATCTCGGCCTTTTGGACAATACCTTTTATCTCGTCTGTGGTCAGTATTTCGAAGGTCGCTACAATCCGATGGGACCCAACCAAGGGCCGGGTTTCATTCAAGAATACACCGAGGCGATCCGAAAGTTCAACATCACAGATGATGGTTCAACCTTAGGAATTACCAATTACTCGGAAACGGTTGATGCTGCAAACCTCCACCGAAGGGACTACAACATGGTGGCGCAGATATTCCCCAGCGGAGAGGAAGGATTCACGGTCTTTTCGGGTGTGTTTCAGCCCGTAACCGATCTACCTTGGCACAATACGGTCGATGTGACTGCCAATGGATATACGGTGATCCCCAACTTCGATCAGATACTCAGTCAGTATCACTCATCCAACCTACCGATCTACGATGCCGCGAACAACGAGATGCATACGCTCTTCTTCGGTGGAATGAGCCGCTATCGCTACGATGCGACCACTGGAAACCTGATAGACGATGATGCTGTGCCCTTCGTAAAGACCATCAGTTTGGTGACGCGACACAGCGATGGCAGCATGGACGAGACCCAATTGGAGCTGCAGATGCCGAGTTTCCTTGGTTCAGGGGCCGAGTTCATTCCGTTGGAAGCTGCACCCTATCTGCAAAATGATATTCTTGACCTGAACGCGCTTCCCGAAGGTCAGGCCACCTTGGTCGGATACATTTATGGAGGCATTGAAAGCTCGGCCGAGAACATCTTCTTCATCAACACTGGAACACAGAGCTGGGCAAGTGGTCGCCTGTTCAAAGTATTCATTACAAAGACCCTGACGGGCATTTTTGGGACACCGGTTTCTGGTGACAATCTCTTTCAATTGGAAGCTTTTCCAAATCCAGCCATCGAGCAATTGACAATACAGGTTTCTTCTGGCTATCGAACCAAAGGAAGTTTGGAATTGATCGACCCTAATGGGAAAGTAGTGGACAGTTTGGCCATCGACCTGCTAAAAGATGGAAGCAAGACCGTTGAATTCGATTGCCGTGGACTGAGCATAGGTACCTACCTCGTCCGCTTTAACAACCAAGCGTTCTCAAGAACGAAACAAGTTGTAATAGCCCGCTAAGGTTTTATCAGTCCGAATTCCTTCGCGATCCAATAGGTGGAATGAAAGCCGATATCTACTGAGAAAAGACCATCACTTCCACCTTGGTCTTTTGCTGTTCCAACGTCCAACGCCAATACGTGCCCCAATCCTTCGAATTCGTAGAACACAACTTTCTCCGTTCCGGAAGCTTCTGACCACGAACTGCGTTTCACCTTCGCGTTGTCCTGAAAATGGTCATGCACCAACACCGAATCGCGCTCCAATTCATGCAGACCGGTCCATTGCTCCACGACCTCCATGGCGTTCATCGGATTGCATACCACATCATCGGTGCCCTGCAACACGATCATTTTTGGATAAGCTCCGCGATGACCTCCGTTGTCCAAACGCACCCTCCTCGCCCACTCCCACGGTTTTCTGTCCACCCAACCGAACATGCTCCCCACGCCCGAAATGATGTTGCCCGAACCATACGGGCCGCCTGCGTATGAGGCCACTCCCGAATAGTCTCCCGGATACAAGGCCGCAGCCGTCACCGCCATGACCGCCCCTGCCGAAACACCAGTAATGGAAACCTGTTTTCCGTCAACCGGGTAATTGGTTTTCATGTATTCCACCACCTGATGAATGGAGGCCACTTCGCCTTTGCCCAGTTCGGTGTCTTTTCCATAGAACCAATTGAAGCAACGGTTGGCATTGTTCGTTCCCTTCTGTTCAGGATAAGCAACGATGAAGCCCTGTTCATCGGCCAATTTGTTCCAACCGCTGAGGCGCATCATGCCATGCGCATCTTGCGCACACCCATGCAACACTACCACCACTGGTACTTTGCCTTCCGGCAGATTTTTCGGTACATGAACGAACAGTCGCAGCTTGCCGGGGTTCTTACCGAAGCCGTCAATCTCGGGCATTTCCTGAGCATTTGCCTGTAAGAGAACTACAAAAAAGAAAAGTGAAGCAATGAAGCCTAGCATAGCGATGTTCAACGTCAAAGCTGCGGAAAAATGACGGACAACGCGAGAAAACGCGCTTCACTCCCCTTTCCGGTCATCCTGGTTCTGAATTAACATCGATGGTCTTTCCACAACCAACCAAACACTAATTTGGCGGCACCATGCAGCGCGCCTATCTTAAAATGCATTTTGCCATCTTCCTGTGGGGTTTCACGGGTATTTTCGGCAAGCTCATTC
>CAMCFW010000199.1 GCA_945874195.1 Chryseobacterium gleum | reverse complement strand
CATTATTAGGAAAAGACCCAGCAGTGTAAAACCCAGAATGTTCTTGCTGAAAAACGATTTTTCCTTCGGAAAAAAAGGTGCCGGAGTTTGACCATCAACTCCCGTGTATGCCTTGTAAGGTTGCTTTTTTCTGGCGCGCTGAACCTTTTTGTTCTCGTCTTCAATTCCTTCCAGAAACTTAGAGTAGCTCCCGAAGGTGCGAATGAAATCGTGCCCCGTTCCGGTCAGCGAATATCTTGCATAGCCCTGCGAATCAACGCCTCGTTTCTCCACCAGACTTTTTGAGATAAGGATATCTTCAATGGAGCTGATCAACTGCTCGTTGAATTCGATCTTTTTCTTCAATAGCACTCTCCGAATGCTAAGCGATGGCTGCAAGGAATAAGAAAGCTCATCCAACACAAGATCAACCAACGTGGACGGTTCCATGATTTGAGATCAGATATAATCTTTGAAAGTAGGTGTTTTTTTGGTCATCGAAGCCATGAAGGCCTGCGTGAGGTCATCAGAAAGCAGCATTGCCGAATTCCAAAGTGCCATGTGGTTCAGTCCTTCTACCACAGAATGATCTCTGGTGTGAAGCAGTATCTGCTTCGTTCCTCGGATGGAAATTGGCGATTTTGATGCAATGGTGCCAGCCAACCTGTTCACTTCGATCATCAAGGTCGCCCTATCTGCATAATGATCATTCACCAGGCCGATCTCTTTCGCCTCTGCTGCCCCAACATTCCTTCCGGTATAGGCCATTTCTGCAACTGCTGCAGGTTTTACAAATTTTGGAAGTCGTTGCAAAGTGCCCAGGTCGGCCACCATCCCCATATCGATCTCTTTGATGGTAAAATAGGCATCAGCCGAACAATAGCGAAGGTCGCAGGCCGCAATGATGTCGACACCACCACCTATACACCCGCCATGAACGGCCGCGATCACCGGTTTTGAACATCGCTCAATGGCATTAACACAGCCCTGAAGCTGTAGTATGAACTGAAGAATTTTTTCGCTTCTTCTTCCTGCACATTCAATCTGTTCTACATTCTTTACAGACATGAGCATCTGCAGGTCAATTCCTGCACAGAAAAGTTTGCCTTTTCCAGAAAGAACGGCCACCCGTGCTTCAGGTTCGCGGTCTATAAGCTCGAAAATGGCCTTGAGTTCTTCCCATCCCTTTTCATTCAACGAGTTGACCTTTTCGGGCCGATCAATTACAACATGAGCCACATTATCTTGAAGCGTGTACTTAAAATGTTCGTAGCTCATGGCGGGTCAGTTCAGAAATTGCGGATCGAGTGTCAGGGTCAGGCGATTATCGCTCAAGAGGCGTTTAGTAAGACCTATCGATTTTGGCAATTCGTACTCATAGAAATATTCGAACGCAGCTTGCTTTCCCTTATAGAATTTGAATTCCTCTCCGGCTGGGTTCTCTGCCAATCTGGCTTCTATCACCAATGCTTGCTTCAGCCATTGCCACGCAACAGCAAGAATTCCAGCGTTTTCAAGATAGAGTGTGGCATCCGCCAGAAACACCTCAGGAGCCTCATTTTGGGCCAACCCCATCAATTTCATGGTCACTTCCTGAAATTTGGTTGCTGATGCACCTAGTCTCTCTGCATAGGGTTTCAAACTCTCGACCGCCATTGCGGCTTTAATGGTCTGTTGAAGTTCTCCACCGAAGGCTATCACTGATGAGCCCATTTTTGCCGTCACCTTTCTTCCGAGTAGGTCCATCGCCTGAATGCCTGTGGTTCCTTCATAGATCGGGTTGATGCGTGTATCGCGATAGTATTGTTGAAGCGGGAAATCTGAACAATAGCCCGCACCACCGAGCACCTGCATTCCTTGGCTTGTGCTCTGCACACTCATTTCGGCAGGGTACGATTTGGCCATTGGGGTCAGAAGGTCGAGCAGCAATTGATATTTGGTCTGTTCATCGCCTGTGGTCACGCGGGCCATGTCGGCATAGAAAGCGCACTGGCAGACCAACGACAGACTTCCCTCCATCACCGATTTTTGGAAGAGCAACATTCTTCTCACATCAGCATAATTGATGATCAGTTCCTGCGGACTTTCCATATCGCGGTTGGAAAGCGATCGGCCCTGCGGGCGCTCGTTTGCGTATTCCAACGAAGCATAATAAGCGGCAGAAGATAGGGCTGAACTCATCATTCCTACGCTGATTCGTGCTCCGTTCATCATCTGGAACATGTAGCGAAGCCCGTTATTCGGTTCGCCTACCAACCAGCCAAGACAGTTGTCGTTATCTCCCATTACAAGGTGAGCGACAGGACAACCTTTCATGCCCATTTTTCCTTCGAAACCTGCAGTAAACACGTCATTCGGTACCAATTTTCCATTCTCGGGCCGATGCTTCGGAACCACGAAGAGCGAAATACCTTTCGTTCCGGCAGGCGCGCCATCAATCTTGGCCAACATCAGATGCACCACATTTTCAACACCGTCATGGTCTCCTGCCGAAATGAAGATCTTGTGTCCTTTGATCTTGTATGAACCATCACCAACTTCTGATGCAGAAGTGTAAATATCGCCCAACGAACTGCCGGCATGTGGCTCGGTAAGAGCCATTGTTCCTTGCCATTCTCCAGAAAACATTCTGGTCATGTAGGTTTCTTGTAGTTCCTTACTTCCGAAGGCTGAAATAAGCTCGGCAGAACCCATTGTCAATCCGAAATAGGAAGCAGCTGAAGTATTTGCAGCATGGAAAATGAAATTCGCTGCATTGTAAACCGTTGCTGGCATCTGTTGTCCGCCATGGTGAAAGTCCTCTTGGGCAACGATCCATCCGCTTTGCCCGGTCTCGCGCATGATCTCTTTTATGCCCGGATGAACGTGAACGATGCCATCGCCCATAACGGGTTTTTTCTCATCCATTTCTGTGTAGATGGGAAAAAGCAGACTGTCGGAGATCTGTTTGGCCGAATCGAGCATCATGTCAAAACCTTCCTTGGTATGTTCTGCATACTTCTCGTATGCGGTCAACTGCTCAACGTTCAATACTTCGTGAAGTAGAAAGCGCAGGTTGCGCATACTCATGTATTCTTTGGCCATTCTCTCTGAATTTTTTAGGTGGACAAAACTATCTGAAAAAGTTATTTCTGAACCTACGCAACATCCTAATTAACCACCTGTTGTTGGTAGCAGGTAGAATTCAGGGTTGTTGTAAGTCAACGAAATAATGTAGTTTTCCTTGGATTAATCAACCGCTGAGACCTTGTCAGAGAAAAGCTTCATAAGGGTGGTCATATTGCTGATGTTGTCTCTGCTGCTCATGTATCTGGGGCGGCACTCACCTTTACAACGGTTTTTCAGCATCAGTTTTCTAACCCAATCAATTGTCGATGCCGGTAGTTTCGGAGTAATTCTCTTCATCCTTGCCTACACCGTTGGCACTCTTATGAACATTCCGGGAGTCATCTTCCTTTTCATTGGCTTCATGGTCTACTCTGGATTTGAAGGAATGGCGATCGGATATGTGGCAAGCGTGGTTGCCGTTACGGTTCATTTTTTCTTTGTTCGTTCGTTAGCCGGCCAAGCACTTTCTGAGATCAAGCAACCATTTATAAGGAAACAGATGTTGCGCCTCACCGAACATCCCATCAAGACCACCATCATTCTTCGGCTCATTCTTTATGTTTCGCCTCCCGTAAATTATGCCTTGGCTTTGTCCAGCATCAAATGGAAACACTCGCTTATCGGTACCATGATCGCTTTCCCGTTCAATATTCTTTTGAACTACGGGATCCTCATGGTTGGGAAACATTGGATGGTCACTTGGTTTGAATAATAGGTCTTTTGGACTCGGTGGATACCATGCGACTATCCTCGTAATTTTAAGGCCAACAAGTCCCTAGTTTCTCATCAATTCGCAGTTCGACCATATCTATCAGCAACATTCGGGCATGGTGTTCAACCTGTGCCTCAACTACCTGCAGAACACGCACGATGCAGAAGAAGTGACCCAGGACGTGTTTATGAAGGTGCATTCGAAAATGGCTGGGTTTAAGGGTACTTCCGAACTCAGAACTTGGATCTATCGGATCACCATCAATCAGTGTCTCGATTTCCTGAAGGCGAAAAAACGGCAGAAACGCTTCGGATTCCATCTTTTCATTCAGACCGATGTACTGGAAGATTCAGCCGTTTTCTCAACATTCGATCATCCTGGAATTCAACTGGAGAACAAAGAGGCCACCGAACGCATTTTCCGTTGCATGAACCGACTACCGGAGCGACAGAAAACCGTGTTGCTGCTGAAGACCTTGGAAGGCCTGTCGCAGAAGGAAATTGCGGAGGTGATGGATCAATCGGTGAAGGCAATCGAATCGCTTTTGTCGAGGGCAAAAGCCAATCTCAGGATAGAATTGGATAGGAGCGAAGGATTATAGCAGCTAAGGCGTCAAAGCAACCGGCAACAATGGAAGAAATGAACGAATTGAACCTGCTGGCAGCCGTGAAACGGGTTGAACCGCCAATACATTTGAAGCGACAGTTGGATGCTCGGGTTTCAAAAGTCGAAGCCGATTCATTGCCGAATACTTGGATCTGGATGGCAGCAGCTTCGGTTGCTTTGCTCATAACGGTCAATACTTTCATGTTCCGAAATGAGTATTTCGAGGGTCGTTCGTCTCAGTCAACCAACGAGTTAACATCCGCAATGGGAATTCAAACATCGAATCAGCTTTATTAAATGAATAAGACACGTTTTCTAGGCCTTCTGGTCATCATCATGGTAGTTCTTAATCTGATCATGGTCAGCCTTTTTTTCTTGGGAAAGCCAAGTAACGGACCACACCAGAGACCTGGGGAAATAAAGAAAGTGATTAGCGAACGGCTCAATTTTTCGGAATCACAAAATCAAGCCTACGAGGAATTGATAGTTGGTCATCGCGCCTCAATCAGACAGTTGGATCAGGAGATGATGACTGCCCGAAATGGTTTATATTCTCAGTTGTCCAGGAATGATCAAGCAGCGGTAGATTCGCAATTGGTGGTTATAGGACGGTTGCAGCAACAGATCGAATCAGTCCATTTCAATCACTTTGCCGACATCCGGGAACTTTGCACTGAGCAACA
>CAMCFW010000198.1 GCA_945874195.1 Chryseobacterium gleum | reverse complement strand
TCTCGATCCGTTCATCGGCCAAGTGATAGCAGCTATGAAGTCCTTCGAAAAGAATCGGATGGTCGTCCTTCAGCAGGCGCTGCATCAGCACTTCGGATGAACGTGTGACGGCAATGAACGGCTTCCGTCTGAATAGGTAACTTCGGGTTGTGCTACGATGATAATAATAGACCTTATGGCAGATCTCTTCCAGTTCGGGTGCAGGCTTTCGACCATATTCAAAGCAATGGAGGTGGATCTTCACCCCAAGCGCGGCCAAGGCACGCAGCTTATAATACACATCTATTACCCCCCCATAATTGGCCGGAAGAGGAACATCGAATGATATGATGTGCAGTTGCTTACTCATTCAAGCCATCAATCATGTTCAACAATTCTCTCGTTTCAGTTTCATAATTCAGCACTTCGCGGGCTTTCAAGGCATTCTGTTTCCATTCCTCCCTATGGTTGGAATTCAACATGCGTTGAAATTGCATAGCGAGTGCCTTTGGTTCATACGAAGTAACGATCTCTCCTACCTGAAACTCCTCTACAATTGCCCTCACCTCCACAAGATCTGAAGCGAGGACCGGAATTCCTGCATGGATGTAGTCGAATAACTTATTGGGCAGGCTATAGCGGTAATTGATGTTGGTGTCACGGTCGAGCGAAAGCCCGAGGTCGGCCAAGCGAGTATGGGCCATCATCTGCGCGTAAGGCATCCGTTCTTTGAAAAGCACCTTGTGTTCCATGCCGAGTTCTGAAACGCGCACTTTCAGCATAGGTACCACATCGCCAGAACCAAGAATGAGGAGCACCGCATCTTCGATGTAGGCCATTGCTTCAACTGCTTCTTCGGCCCCACGATGCATGTTGATGCCAGCGCCTTGAAGAATAATCAATCTATTGTCCTTAGGAAGGTCAAGCTGAGCCCTCGTCATGCTAGTGTCCAACTCTACCAAGGTTGGTATGTTTCTCAGCACCTTCATTTCGATGCCGAATTTCTCGCGATAAAGTCTAGCGATCGATGCGTTGACGGTGAGTGTATGTTTAAGTTTGGGCAGTAACCATGCTTCCAAGCGTTGCCATATCCGCTGAACACGCGGTCGACTGGTCAGTTCAGGCACTTCGGTGAAGAACTCGTGGGTATCATAGATGAGCGGTGTCCGCTTTGCACGAGAGATCAGGTAATTGGGCAGCAACGTATCGAGGTCGTTGGCAAAAAGCAGGTCCGTTCTTCTGAATAGAAGCTGAAAGAACAGACCGATGTTGAAACTGGCATAGAACCACGGGCCGCGCTCGAAGGGCAACTTCATGCGGTGCATGGCGTAGGTGCGGGGTTCAATTGGTCTACTGACAGAGGTGCTACGCCCAACAAGCAGCACATCATACCCCTTCTTAACCAACAGCACGCAATGCCTGTGCACGCGCTGGTCGGTAGATAGGTCGTTGATGACAGATACGATCGCCCTTTTCAATCTGGCCGTTGATTTCGAAGATCAGAGTGGCGTAAAGTTCAGTCGATAGGAGAAGATAAAGGGGGTTTGATCGGCCAAATTAAGCCAATTTCCTTGCAACGAGCAAACCATCGCGAATAGGCATCAATACATTATCAACGCGCGGATCGGCATTCACTTTCTCCACATATCGTTTCAGGGCAATGGTGTCCTTGTCCAGATCGCTGTCTGCTTCCAACACCTTTCCGCTCCAAAGCACATTATCGGCAATGATGTAGCCTCCCACGTTCAACCGGTCGATGACAAGATCGAAGTAATTGGAATAGTTCTCCTTGTCGGCATCAATGAATACCAGATCGAACGACTGCGTGAGCGTGGGAATGATGTTAATGGCGTTGCCAATGCGAAGGTCGATAGATCCGGTCTTTCCCGCTTTGGCGATGTACTTGGCAATCATCGCTTGCAGTTCCTGATTCACATCAATGGTCACCAGTTTTCCGCCATCCTGCAATCCATCCACTAGGCACAGTGCCGAATAGCCCGTGTAAGTTCCTATCTCGAGAATGTGTTTCGGCCTGATCATCTGCGAAAGCATGCGCAGCACCTGACCCTGCAAATGGCCCGAAAGCATGCGCGGGGTCATCACCTTGGCGTAGGTTTCGCGGTTCAATTCGGCCAAAACGCTGCCTTCTGGCCGAGTAAACCGTTCTACGTAATCTTCTATTTCCTTCGGAAGAAAATCCATATTAAAACTGCCAAGAGAGTCCGAGACTTGGCAGAATAGGAAGCTGATTAACGCGCTCGTATTTCACCCTGTCCACGTAAAATATGTTCTGTCGGTTATAAACATTGGTAACGCCCACCACCGCATCAAGCTTGGTAGAACCTATCTCGAAGGTGCGTTTCACCGAAAGGTCCAATCGGTGATAATAAGGCAATCGGCCCTTGTTCAGCTCGCCATATTCTACGCCCAATTGGCCGTTCTGCGTGGTATAATCGGTGTTGATGCCTCCATCGAACACTAGGTTCTCGTAAAATCCTGCTGTTTGAGTAAATGGGAAGCCTGAGCCGAGGTTCCAACGAACGCTGGCCTCCCAGTTCAGGTTCTTTCCGAATGTGTAGGAGCCTACAAGGTTTACGTTGTGTCTTCTGTCGAAGAGCGGGAAATAGGTGGTGATGCCATCGTAACGGTCTACCACGCTGATGGAATAGACCGCCCACAGATACAATCGCTTGTGCGCGTATTTGAACATGAAATCGAGTCCGTATGCCTTTCCTGTTTCGATGATGAAATCCTTCTTCAGCTGATCGGGCACATCCGAGTTTTCAGGACTGTCGGCAAACAACTTGTTGCGGTTCACATTGCTCAACTGGAGGAAGTGCTTGTAATAACCTTCTACATTGAAGGTGATGCGCTTGCCGAAGTCTGCTTCAAAGCCCACCACATTGTGCATGGCGCGCTGCAGCGGATTCTTCACTTCCTTGCCATCGAACTGCTTTGGGAGGTTTTCGGGCGCGGTAAGGAAACCGTAAAAAAGATTCACCACATCGCGGTCGGAGTTTGCACTGATCATGTTCTGGGCAAACAGGCCGAAAGCATATTTGAAACGCAGCCATTTGGTGATGTTCCATTTTGCGCCCAACCGCGGTTCGGGCGATGCCACCCCGAGCGAGGCGTAATATTGAACCCTGAAACTCGGTTCGAACACGATCTTCTCTTTCCAGCTCCATTTGAACTTGGCGAAGACCCCAAAGTCGGTGGTGTTCTGCGATTCGTTGTCGCCAATCTGTTGGCCCACCGAGTTCTCGAACTCATATTTGGTCTGGAAACCTTGGATGAAGGGGCCGAATTTCAACTCGCTCTTTCCGAAGTAGTAGGTGAAGTTCATTCCTCCGGCAAACCCGCCTATCTGACTGAACCGTCTGTCGGCCTGACCAGATTCGACCAGCTCGATCCGGTAGCTGGAATAGTTGAAGTAAGGCTCGAGGAGTACCTGCGAACCACTGGGAACCACAAGCACACTGGTTCCCACTCCGAACGAGGTCCACTTGTAGTTGTTGATGGTCTGATAGGTTACCTGGTCGTTGAAGCTGAAACCGAACAGACTCACCTTGCTTCCGCTGTTGGCACTGTAGGTCAGTTTGGCAAAGAAGTCGGTGAAATTGAAAGGCAGACCCGCATCGTCAATGTAGCTATAGAGCACCTTCGAAGTGTATTTGAGGTAGGATGTCTTGGCCGAAACGAGATACGACAGACTTCCGCCCCGCTCCGGCTTCATCTTGATGATGGGCCCTTCGAGCAACACGTTGGCCCCAAAAGGATTGACCGATACTTTTCCCGAGAACTTCACCTTGTTCCCGTCTTTGGTCTTAATGTCCATGACGGAAGAGATGCGGTCGCCATATTCGGCATTGAAACCACCGGTGTAGATATCGGCTGTTTTGATGATGTCGGTTTCGAAGACCGAGAAGAACCCAATGCTGTGGAACGGATTGTAGATGATCATTCCATCCAAAAGAACCTTGTTCTGAATAGGCGAACCTCCACGGATGTAAAGTTGACCGCCTTGGTCGCCAGTGAAAATGACCCCGGGCTGAATCTGCAGCACCTGCGCCAGGTCGGACTCTCCACTGACGGTCGGCAGTTGTTTCATTTCCTTCGGGGTAAGCTGGGTGACCGAGGTGCGCACTTCGGTCAGCGCTTCCTGTCGTTCGGCACTCACCTTCACTTCGCCCAATCGGACGGATGATTTTTCGAGGTAAAGATTGGCGGTGGCCAGCCCGTTTGCGGGCACCGTGATGGACGAATAGAGCGTATCGTAGCCCAAATAGGTGATCATCAGGGTCTGGGCTCCAGCCGGAACATTGGTGATGGTATAGTATCCGTTCACATCGGTGGCGGCCCCCAAGGTACTGCCTTTAATGAGCACGTTGGTGAACAACACGGGCGAACCATCCTCCTTATCATACACAAATCCCTTCACCTTTCCGGTCTGGGCCTGTGCGAGCGAAAACTGCAAGGTCAGACCAATGAGGATGGAAATGGAGATCAATCTTTTCATGCGCTTTTTTTCAATAGGGCGGCAAAGGTAGAAGATAAGGCATGTGATATTGTCGGCAGCGGTATAAATGGGCGCGTGTCGATACAGAAGTAGTTGAGGCGTTGAAAGAGAAGGCCGAGCTAAGCGATAAACTATCGGAACTAAAAAGCCCTGACACACGATGTGTCAGGGCTTTTAGATTGATTCGCGTGTAGCGCGCGGTCAGCCTATGGAGACCGTGTAATTGGCCACCATGCTCGGGTCGTTGTTGGTGGCGTTGAGGAATGGTTTGAGAAGCGGTGTACCGCTGCTGCCACCTGTGAACTCCACTTCTTCGCCTGCATTGAGCACCTGACCGATGGTGCAGCTTTCGGCAGCCGAATCGGTTGAACACACGGTGAAGGGAACGGTTCCGAGGTTCTTGACGGTGACCTTGGCCTTGGGGGCCACGTTGTCGCTGATGTTGACGGTGCTCATTGGGGGAATGTCGCCAGTGAGAACGATGGTACCGCCACCAGAGCCGTGGCCCGCGTTGACGATCCTTCGGGCATTGTGGTAGGTGGCGTAGAAGTCGGGGTCGGAGGTTAGGAAGTTCTCCATGAGCTTGTCCATCTGTTTGGTGAGGATGCTGT
>CAMCFW010000197.1 GCA_945874195.1 Chryseobacterium gleum | reverse complement strand
AATTGGGATAAGAAATACGAGAACCCGCGATTTGCGAAGAATCAAGGATTCACGGTGAATGTTGCTTCAGGAACTGATACAAGTCGGCTGAATCGCTCGGTGCTTCGCATACCGGAACTCCGAAAGCAAGTGATCAACGATTCCCTCATCATTTACCGTTTAGGGACTTACGATAAATTTGAAGATGCAGAAGCTAAGAGCCGCGAATTGAATTCGCAAGGTGAAACTGAAGCATATGGGGTGGCAGAGCTCGCTTCCATTCAGGTTGCCGAGATGTTCCTAACAGAGAAGGAAATGAATAATGGCGATCCGAACCAGACTTATCTCATAAAGGAATCAATTGCATCAGTAAAGACAAGTGAAGCGCATAATAATCCACAGTTGGACTATGCGGTTTCACGCTTTGAGCGTTACCTTTTTGAAGGAGTGCCCGAATCAGCCTTATTGAAAGATTATCTGAGAGCCATATTACCATTTGCTCATGATCCGGTCGTGGCGACATCCATGCAAATGGTGCAAGAAAAGTTGGATCAATATCCGGTGGCAAGAGTGCCCGTAAATTTTTCAGCGTCAGAATCAGTTTCTGCTGAACCGAATCAAAGGGTCGAGTCGGCCATTCATGCTGCTAAAGCTGCGGAATCAGAGGCTAATGCTGATACAGGCACGGCCAATTTGACGAAATTGGAAGGGGAAGAACTTCAGGCCGCCATTCAGAAAATCAGGGAAAGCTCGCAACTTAAGAAGAAACCGCGCATCAATTATGCTCCGGTAAGCGAAAAATTCCGTGCTGCGGACATTAATAATGACCGATTACTTTCGGCTTCCGAAGTTCAGCTTGTTCTTGAAGAGATAGTGGCTGGAAAATCTTCATTCACCACCGAACAGTTCAATGAGATGAACACCTACTTCACCGAATTTACAAGCAATGTTGAAACGATTGATTTTGGCGGCACGAAGGTGGCGTTCGTCAATGGTGTGCTCACAATCCTGAAAACGGAGGGAGGGGAGTTCAAGGAGGAATCGAGGAGATTGTTGGCTAAAAAATATCGCGAAGCCGATTTTAACGGAGATGGCGAACTGACGCCTGAAGAAGTTCAAAAGATGATCGCCCTTTTCCTTAAGGGCGGATCGTCCTACTCGCAAGAGAAGGTTCACGAGCTAATCGACCTCTACTTCGAGTGATGCTAGCGCTTACTGCAAATAAAAAAGGCTTTCCGAGGGGAAAGCCTTTTTTGTAGCCCGTAGGGGAATCGAACCCCTGTTACCAGGATGAAAACCTGGCGTCCTAACCCCTAGACGAACGGGCCATTTTTTTCAATGGGAGTGCAAATGTAAAATTTTATCAAAAACGGAAAAGGGAGTGAGGAAAATTATTATTCGGCTTCCGCCTCCGAACTGAAACGAAAGCCCAGTCGCTTGCCCGTTTTTACATTCAGCTGGTCGGTGAAGTTGATCATTTGACCCACCTGCACCTCGCTCATGCTGTTGAAAGGCGGGGTGCGCAGGTCAAATTCTTGACAGTATTGGATGGCCGCCATGACAATGGATCGCATCGCTTTCCGGTCCAACGGACTGACTCCGAAATCATTGTAAAGAAAGCCGAGCTGTTTTTTGCCGTCCACGAAGAAATGACTGTCGTGGTTGATGAACAGTCGGCCGATCAGGTAGCCCATGTCGTCATGGCGGTTCATTTCAAACGAAGTGCTTAGAAAATTGAAGATGCTGACCATGCCACAATAGGCGTTCAGGCGGTCGTTTGCCACATAGCTGGTCTTCCAGATTAGGTGGCTTGGTTCAAAATCGAAGACATCGTTGTGAAGGAAAAAGATGATCACATCCTCCCCGAACCTTAGTTCCGCCTGAAATTTCCCTTTCTCCTTGAATTTGACCTCGATCCCGTCCAGACATTCCACCTCTTTACAAAGTTCATCGGCCAACTTCTGGATCTCGGTCTTCAGCTCCTCGAAATGAAGCGTGGTCTGTTTCAGCACCGCCAATTTATGGGTGCTTTTCTCTTTCAGCGAATTGACAATGGCCTTGTAAGGGTCTTTTTCGTCCATCAATATGATCGGGCAAAAACAACGATCTGTTCGGAGTCCTTTCCGCTGTGAACGCATTTTCCGGCCACCTTGAACTTCGCTTCGAGCGGAATCAATCTGATGGTTGCCTTGGTTTCTTCCTTGATCTTCTGTTCGGTTTCCGATGTTCCGTCCCAATGGGCCAGAATGAACCCGCCCTTTCCTTCCAAAACTTCTTTGAATTCGCTCCAGGTCTTCACTGTGGTCGTGTTTTCTTCTCGGTGTTTCAGCGCCTTTTGATAGAGGTTCGATTGAATTTCTCTCAGTAGGTTTTCAACATAGCTCTCAATCTCATCGCTCGAAACGGACTCTTTTGTCAAGGTGTCTCTTCTGGCAACTTCCAAGGTATTGTTTTCAATATCGCGTGGCCCCAGACCGATTCGAACAGGCACTCCTTTGAATTCGTATTCAGCAAATTTCCATCCCGGTTTTTGCGTGTCGCGATCGTCCAGTTTCACCGAGATGCCTTTCGCTTCCAATCTGGCCTTTATTTCTCGCGCTTTTTCGCATACCGAATTGTATTCATCCTCCTTTCTATAAATAGGAATGATGACCACTTTGAACGGAGCCAAGTTGGGTGGAAGCACTAGTCCATTGTCATCAGAATGTGTCATGATAAGCGCACCCATCAATCGGGTTGAAACACCCCACGATGTGGCCCAAACGTAGTCCTGTTTCCCATCCTGTCCTGTAAATTTCACATCGAACGCTTTAGCGAAATTCTGGCCAAGGAAATGGGAGGTTCCTGCCTGTAAAGCCTTTCCGTCCTGCATCAGCGCCTCAATACAATAGGTTTCAATGGCACCTGCAAAGCGCTCGTTGGCCGATTTGGTTCCTTTCCACACAGGGATGGCCAGAAAATTCTCTGCAAAATCTGCATAAACGTTCATCATCTGTTCGGCTTCGGCAATGGCCTCTTGAGATGAGGCGTGGGCCGTGTGTCCTTCCTGCCACAGAAACTCTGCTGTGCGCAGAAAAAGTCGCGTTCTCATTTCCCATCGCACCACATTGGCCCACTGATTTACCAGGATCGGAAGGTCGCGGTAGCTTTGTATCCAATTCCGATAGGTATTCCAAATGATAGTTTCGGAAGTAGGTCGCACAATGAGTTCTTCCTCCAATTTGGCATCTGGATCAACCTCAATTCCACCATCGGGTGTGCTTTTCAACCGATAGTGGGTCACCACGGCACATTCTTTGGCAAAGCCTTCAACATGGCTGGCCTCTTTGGCAAAAAAACTTTTTGGAATGAAAAGCGGAAAATAAGCGTTGCTGTGTCCGGTAGCCTTGAACTTCTTGTCAAGTTCGGCCTGCATGCTTTCCCAAATTGAATAGCCATAAGGTTTTATGACCATGCAACCCCGAACTGCCGAATTTTCGGCCAGGTCGGCTTTCACAACCAACTCGTTGTACCACTTGGAATAATCCTCTGCCCGGGAAGTGAAATTTTTAGCCATTCTGGTATGATGTTTGTAATGGTATGCGTGTTGGCAACGGGCCAAAAATACACATTAAGACCCGCTGACTATCGTCTAAATTCAATGACAATTAAAGTCAAAATATCATGAAAAAGGCAATTTTCAAATCTGTGATCTCTTTGTTTTTGATCGGGTTCGTATTGACAACCGTCTCTGCTCAGGACGATGATGGAATTTACGGTGATATCAGACAAACACCTACGCTTGAGGAAACCGTTACAGACTCTGTTTCGCCATTGGACGGATATTCGACCGTGGATGATTATTATCCGGAAGGAAGGGCCAATTCTAACCAGAATAACGCTCGGCCTCAAAGTGAGCAATATGTGGATGAAAGTGGAAACAACATCACCAATAACTATTATGGCGACTATTATGAGGATGATAACGATTATGATTATGCATCAAGGATAAACCGATTTCATCGTCCCATTTACAGCTTCGGTTATTACGATCCGTATTACACCAACATGTACTATTACAATTACGACCCCTTTTATTGGGGAACCAGTATATACATTGGTTACCGACCAAGTTATTACTTCGGTTGGAACGACTGGGGTTGGAATTCAGGATGGGGCTGGAACAGCGGCTGGGGATGGAACGGGTATCCTGCCTGCTATGGTGGCTATGGCTTCGGAGGTAATTATTGGAATGGTTACAACAACGGCTATTGGGATGGTTATCATGACGGACTCGCTTACGGTGGCTACTATAATACATTTGATCAGAACAGTGGGATCTACTATGGCCCGCGAGGAGGGTCTGGAAGCACAGCCACCATCGGTTCTGGATATCGTAACACGAACTTTGCATCCATCTATAATGAAGCGGCAAAAAGCGGAAAAGCGAACCACGCCAATGTTGGAAACGTGCTTCAAACTTCAGACGCACGGTCAATAAAGGTCGAGCCGAGCCGCAGTGCAGTGCAATCCTTTTCAGCAACGCCCGATGCTTCGAGATCTGCAAGCAATATTTCTAAGGAAGGGAATGGTTCTCAACGAATTGTTACGGAGAATAACCGGGTGAGATCGGACGTAAGTGCAGGACGGACCGGAACTCGAGAAAACCCATATCAGGGCGCTGACGCGCGTGAAAACCCAAGTTCAAATGGTGGTAGGACCGTTCAGCCGAACGTTGACAGAACCCGAATTTATGATGCTTCTAAACCGCAGGATCAACGAACGTCTACACCACGTCCAAATACGTATCAGCGTGGGGCCGAGCCACCACGTACCTACAGCGGTCAGCAGCCCACAAGGTCAGGTAGCGAGAATCGCGGAAACATGTATCGCGACCCACAAAGAACTCAGCCGAACAACAATGATTATTACCGTGGAAACTCGAATCAGAATGGATATCAGCAGCCTTCGAGATCGGGCAACGATTCTCGTAATGGGAATCAATATTCCACACCTTCGAATGATCAGCGACCGAACAACTACACGCCCCCTACCAGAACACAGCCCACGGCTCCGTCAAGGGTAGAACCGTCCCGAGGTTCGCAGCCGTCACGAACTGCACCACCAAGAGTAACGCAGCCTCCAAGAAATGTGAGTCCCGCGCCATCACCAAA
>CAMCFW010000196.1 GCA_945874195.1 Chryseobacterium gleum | reverse complement strand
CCAACCATTTCTCCATCCAACCAAGCTTCAAAACTAAATCCAAACCCCATTTTATTCAAGCCAGAATACACCTCAACAATTTCTTCTGAAATCCATGTTTCGTCGCGATTTGAACAATTCTCCATGCACAATCGAAAATTGCTGTTAATGCGCAATTCAAATGGATGTTTTAAATACAGTTTTTTAAGATTTTTAGGTATGTGAAATTCATCGGGCAAAATAATGCCACGCATGGTCGGCTCATACCAATAAATTGCATCGCCTTCATCCGGATCAGCCATAGGGAAAATCCCCTGCGTGTATCCATCTAAAACCTGATGCGCCGTGAGCATAAATTTAGTCTGTTAAAAAATCGACATAAGACAAGCGGCGAAAATCGCTCACCCTATCCCTTAATTTATTGGCGTCAATGTCCAATATATTCTCAGTTCCGAATTTCTCAACACAGAAACTGGCCAAAGCGCTGCCATAAATAAGGGCGCGTTTCATGTTTTCAAAACTGATATCATCGGTGCTGGCTATCCATCCAATAAATCCCCCCGCAAACGTATCGCCTGCTCCTGTTGGATCGAAAACGTCTTCCAAGAGCATAGCCGGTGCGAAATAAACTTCCTCCTCAAAAAACAATAAGGCACCATGCTCCCCCTTTTTAATGATTAGATATTTAGGGCCCATGGCCAATATTTTTCGTGCTGCTTTTCTCAAACTGTATTCACCTGATAATTGCCTAGCTTCTTCGTCATTAATGGTTAAAACATCCACCATGCTAATGGTCTTCATTAAATCGTCCATCGCAATATCCATCCAAAAGTTCATGGTGTCCAAAACCACCAGTTTAGGGCGGTTCTTCAATTGGTTGATGACCGACATCTGTACGGCAGGCGTCAGGTTTCCGAGCATCAGAAAATCGCAATTCTGATACGATTCCAAGACCACTGGTTCAAATGTGGCCAATACGTTCAGCTCGGTGGCCAAGGTGTCGCGGCTGTTCATGTCGTTGTGGTACTTTCCGGCCCAGAAGAAAGTCTTCTCGCCAGTCTTGATCTGAATGCCATCGGTATTTGCCCCGTGATCACGCAGGTTCTGAAGTCCATCTGTCGGAAAATCGTCTCCAACCACAGAAACCATATTGATCGGCTTATGGAAGTAAGAGGCAGCAAGGGCAATATAAGTGGCAGCACCACCGATGATCTTGTCTGTTTTTCCGAAAGGGGTTTCGATGGCATCGAAGGCTACTGTACCGACTGTTAAAAGGCTCATTTATTGGGTTTGAGAAATTTCGACAAAGGTATTGTATTATATAAGCGCGAAAACTACATTTGCACCCCTTAAATTCCTCCTTAGCTCAGCTGGTTAGAGCATCTGACTGTTAATCAGAGGGTCCTTGGTTCGAGCCCAAGAGGAGGAGCAGAAACCCCGCCTTCAGCGGGGTTTTTTGTTCAACTTAATGGGTGTTGACATGAGAACGGCAAGCATTGAAAATCAATTTCTTCGGGTAAGTTTCAAGCACATTGGGGCTGAGCTTTCGAGTTTAGTTGACAAACGGGATGGCTTAGAGCACATGTGGAAGGCCGACCCCAGTTTCTGGCCGCGACAGGCTCCGCTACTTTTCCCTACAGTGGGCGAATCGAAGGGTCAAAGGATCGTGGTGGATGGCACGTCCTATCCCATGGGAAGGCATGGTTTTGCGCGTCACGAGCTTTTTACGGTGGTGGGTGAAGGCAAGCATCACGTCATTTTCGAATTGCGAAGCGACCCGAACACCTTGCGGCAATATCCGTTCGATTTCATCTTCAGGGTGCGCTATGAGCTGCGGGATGCTCAACTGAACACATCATTCGAGGTCATCAATTCGGGTATCCGGGACATGGGTTTTCAATTGGGCGGACATCCTGCCTTTTCAGTTCCGTTCGGTGATGGAGAAAAATTCAGGGATTACGTGATCCGGTTCGACACTGCAATGAACTTGGCTCGGCACCTATTGACCGAAAAAGGGCTTTACAGTGGTGTAGAAAGACCGTTCCTGAATAACGAGTCGGAGTTTGACCTAAGCTACGACCTGTTCAAAGAAGATGCCCTGGTTTTCAAGAACATTGCTTCTAAACAGGTTTCGATACAGCACCGAGATGGTGGAAAACGCCTGCAAATGGATTTCGAAGGCTTTCCTCACTTTGGAATATGGTCTATTCCGGGGGCCGATTATGTGTGTTTGGAGCCTTGGATCGGATGTGCAGACATGCACGATCAGCCAGATGACTTTTTTAAAAAGGATAGCTTGATCATGCTCAGTCCTGCAGAGCGCTTCAGCGCCTCGTTTCTGGTTTCCATTGTTGAATAGCGATCAACTGCTTATCTGTTTTTTCAACTCCTGATTCATCTTTTGCAGATCGTTCAGCAATGTTCGCTGCTCAATTTCCAGTTGTTTCTGGCCGGTTACGTCAACACCGATGCTAACTACCTGCTTCAGTTGTCCATTCTCGTCCATGATGGGATTGAAGGTGGTGGATATCCATAGTTCCCTGCCATCTTTTGTCAGTAGCACATTATCTGACTTGAATGTCTGTCCCTCGTTCATTTTCTGGTAGGTGGTCGCTATCAGGCCCTGATCGGTATTCTCACTTGACAGGAATGACCAAGGTTCCTTGCCCATCGCCTCCTCAAGTGTATATCCGGTTATTTCCGTAAAGCCTCTGTTCGCCCAGCTTATCTTACCCATTGCATCATGGATCAGAACTCCATTGGTGGTTTCTGAAGCCACGAGAGAAAGGGTATTGATGCTTTGCTCTTTCGCCTTTTGTTCGGTGATGTCAAACAATATACCGTCAAGTCGGATGGCATTACCGTGTTCATCATAAGAGGTCCTTCCCTTGGCGCTGATCACGATCTGTTCCCCATCACGCAATAGACGGTATTCTGCTTCGTAATTACCGGTCACGAAAGCATCCAATGCCTTGTTTCGTACCATTAAAGCATCATCCGGATGAAGTAGGTCGAAAAAGCCTTCGGCACTAAGATGCCCATCGGTGATCCCAAATAATTGCAAACACCGGTTATCCCACGTGGCGGTCACTTCTGAACTCAAAATGAGATGCCACACGCCTATTCCTGACGCCTTAATGGCCAGGTCGCGCGAAATCCGTTGTTCATTCAGTTTTTGCTGAGCTTCTGACAGCTGAGAAATATCTTCTATGAAAAGAACAACTCCGCCAATCTCGCCATCTGCATCATACCATGGGTTCATTTTCCAACGTATCACCTCATGTTTGCCATTGCTTCTGGCAAATTCGTCCCGTTCAGAATAGCGCGTGTCGCCCTTCAGACAGGCACGATGAATCTCTTTCCAAGCATCTGGCAATTCTGGAACTATGTCATAATGACTTTTACCAATAACTTCCTCTTCCGTTCTATTCTCGTGCTCGAGCCACTTTTCGCTTACCACCAAATAATACATGTTCAGGTCGAACATGGCAACCGCTATCGGAGCGTTTCTCACCATATTTCGCAATGAAATTTCGCTGTTGCGCAATCGCATTTCACTTGTTCTCAATTCAAATTGAATCCTGTATCGCTGAAGTGCTTTTTTTATGGCCACGGGAAGCCGCTTCACGGTAGATCGCTGTATGTAATCTTCAATCCCCTCGGCCAGCAGGTCTATTGCAATATCTTCCGATAGGTCGAATGCAATTAGAATGAAAGGTGCCTCGCAACCCATTCTTCTGGCATGGCCAAGAAGTTTTATGGCATTCGAGTCCTTAAGGCTGTATGGACTAAGTATGATATGAGGTTTGAACTCGGTCAAGGCTGCCACGAACTTCGCTTCGGTGTCAACAACACAGGTTGAGCAGTTAAGCTCAGCCTCTTTCAACTCTACAATGAACGCTTCCGTATCTGCGTGAAAATCTTCTGCTATGAGAATACGGTTCGGGCCTTCCATATCAGTATTTATCAGGAACATCTTGAACCTTTACTGGCCAATCTTGTTCAGGGTTTCAGCCTTCAGCCACATTTGATCTAATTTTGACACTACACTGATCCGAACAACGCGATGAAAACCACACTCTTCTTAATCCTTTCCTTTCTAAGCTCTCCGTTTCTGGAACTTGACCAACTGGCCATTGGCGACAAAGCACCGAAAACCGAGCTTAAAATGACGGGAATTGATGGTAAGTCCATATCCTTGAAAGACCTGAAGAAGGAGAACGGTCTGTGCGTTATTTTTTCTTGTAACACCTGCCCGTATGTTATCGCGTGGGAAGACCGATATAACGAGCTGAACAAATATTGCCAAGAGAACAAGATCGGATTTGTGCTTGTCAACTCAAACGAGGCAAAACGAAACGGAGCCGATGGCATGGCCGAAATGAAGGCCCACGCCAATGAAAAGGGCTACGATGCATTTGCTTACGTGGTTGATGAGAATCACGTGTTGGCCGATGCCTTCGGAGCAACCAAAACTCCCGATGTCTTCCTTTTCAATGGAAAGATGGAATTGGCCTACAAAGGTGCAATTGACGATAATTCGAAGGACAGGAGTGCAGTTGAAGAGCCTTATCTGAAAAAAGCATTGGAGGCGGTGAGGTCTGGACGTCCGGTAGACCCTTCGGAGACCAAAGCCATTGGGTGCAGCATTAAACGTACCAGCTAAAGACCCAGCTTCTGGAGTTTCAACTCCAATTCGCCTTCTTCGAAAGACCCCTCATAAAAATGTCGGGTCTTTTTTTGTGTGTTCACAAAAAGTGTGGCCGGAATGGCCCCGGTCCAATCGGTGCTTACTCTCGGAATCCATTTGTTCGGCTTGGCCTCGTCCATCAGCACCACTTCGCTTTTTAGTGCACGTTCCACAACGAATGGAATGACCTTGGATTCCAACTGTTCCGCGAAATCCAAACTTACCAGCAGCACTTTTCTGTTGGCTTCAATGGAAATGGCTTCAACCTGTTCGAAATAAGGCAGCTCCTTAACGCAGGGGCCGCACCATGTGGCCCAAAAGTTTACAATGAAGGACGTATCTGCCCCGTTCATCAATCGGGATTCCAACTGGTCGAGGGTTATTATGCTAACCTGTTGTGCATTGCTGCTTATCGCAATTAACAGGAAACTAAGCATTAGGAGCAGATCACGCACGGCTACTTGCAGCGTG
>CAMCFW010000195.1 GCA_945874195.1 Chryseobacterium gleum | reverse complement strand
GTCCCAAAGGCTGAGACTGATGCCGTAATTCATGCCGTAGGGGCGGTCCTTCGGTAGCTGCTTGGCGTGGTGGTAAAGGTGCATCACCGAATTGTTGAAGATGTATTTCAACGGCCCCCAAGTGATGCGCACATTGGCGTGGTTCAGGTGGCCGATGGTTATGGCAATGAAATGGATGAAGAACGCATGCTGCGGTTCAAATCCACCAATGATCATCACGGCCAAGGTCTTGAGCGGTTTGTAGAGCACATTTTCCATCCAATGGAAGCGCAAGTGAGCGGCAAAACCCATTTCGAGTACCGAATGATGCACCTGATGAAAGCGCCAAAGCACAGAAAAGCGATGCAGTATCACATGGGTGAACCACTGCACAAAGTCGTTGATGATGAAGAAGATGAGCAGTTGCGACCAAAGCCGGAAATCTTCAAGATCTAAAAGGACAAGAGACTTCATGGTGATCCCGAACTTGGAAAAACCGTATTCGAAAAGCGCAAAAAAACCGCTGACAAACAGCCCGAAGACGAAGAAGTTGAAAAACATGTAGAACCCATCGAGCCAGAAATCCTTACGGAAAACGGACTGCTGCTTGCGCCAAGGGAACAGCACTTCCAATCTCCAAACAACGAGCGAAAGCAGAATGAGCGCGTAGAAATAGTTCTGGTACCACGGTTTGTAATCGTAGTTGAACGTGACCTCGCTGACCACCCAGTTCAGATAACCACGCGTGGCGTTCCAGAAAATCTCCAATATCTCCATCAGGCGTTCTGCTCAAGTATGTTGACCAACTGGTGGGCAGGCACCACCCCACTCTGCCGCCAAAGCATTTTCCCTTTCTTGAAAACCATAAGCGTTGGAACGCCTTGGATCTGGTATTTGGCCGCCACATTGGGGTTCTTGTCCACATCGATCTTCAGGATGGTGGCCTTGTCGCCCACCTTCTTCGAAACATCCTGCAGGATCGGGGTCATTGCCTTGCAAGGCCCGCACCATGTGGCGTGAAAGTCGATAAGCACGGGCTTATCGGAATTGATGATCTCATTGAAATTTGCCATCGTTAACTGTTTTTGAATTTGATACTCCAAATGCCCCGAAGCTCATCGATCGCATAGCCTTTCGCCTTGTCCTTGGGATAGAGGCTGTCGATGGCCGCAACCAGTTCGGGCTGCATGTTCTTAACATCGCCATGGCACGAAAGGCATAGGCCGCCCGTAAAGATCGGGGCGTAATAGTTTTTCTTGCCTTCCGCATCGATGGCCACGCGGGGCGCAACGGTTTCTCCTTTCGCCATCATCTGACGGAAATCGGCCAACACATCCAATTCTAAGCTGTTCACCCCATTGGCCTCGTTGCGGTTGCGGTCCGAAACACGCTTCACATCGGTGCTATACTTCTCTGAATAAATGGCCGTTAGCTCCATGGCATTGGCGTTGCAGAACTGAACCGCGTTCACAGGTCCACTTTCCTGCATGGCCTTGGTCAGATTCATTTTCAGGCTTGATCCGATCGTGTCGGTGATCTCCTTCCCGATCTTGAGGTAGGTCACCTCATCAGCGCCCGAAACGTATTGCACGTTCCTGTTCACCTGCTCCACCGGTTTCTGCTCCGAGCAGCCCTGCATCCAAGCAGCGGCCACCAACAGCACCGCGATCACCTGCCAACTTTTTCCCATGATCACGGTTTTACAGTCGGTTTCTTCGCGCTGTTCCAAGCACCGATGCCTCCATCCAGGTTATACACCTCCTTGAAGCCCAATTCGTTCATTTTGGCCATGGCCTGTCCGCTTCGTCCACCCGATTTGCAATAGACGGCCACGGGCTTCGACTTGTCCAACTTGGCCAGTTTCGCATCAAAATCGGCATCGTAGATATTGGCCAATGTGGCACCTTCAATGATGCCTTCGTTCCATTCTTCTGGAGTTCGCACATCTAGGAGTTGCGCGCCTTGTATGTGTTTGAAAAACTCTTCCACGTTCACATTTTTGGCAATAGCACCTTCCGTTGTCTTGTTCTGTCCGTTCGAACAAGAAACCATACTAAGCGCAGCCGCGAAGGCCACGAACACGTTCATTACTTTTTTCATTGTTGTCGTTTTATTGGTTTTTAAAATCTCTCACAAAAGTGTGGAAGGGCAAACATAAGCCGTGACAGGCGCATCCGTTTTCAGGATTGCTCCCATTCCACCTGCCACATCGATCACATTGGTAATACCATTCGCCTTAAGAATTGAACTGGCAATGACCGATCGATAGCCTCCTGCACAATGCACGAAATAGGGCTTGTTGCGGTCCAATTTATCGAGGTTGCTGTTGATGTAATCGAGCGGAAAGGTCGAGGCCTTTTCTACATGTTCGGCTTCAAACTCGCCTGGTTTGCGCACATCCAGAATGGTGCGCTCTCCCATGCGCTTCGCGAATTCCTCGGCAGTGATGGAAGTGATGGTCTCCACCTTTTCACCTGCCGATGTCCACGTTCCGAAACCGCCTTCGAGGTATCCGACCACATTATCGTAGCCGACCCTTGATGCGCGCAGCACCACTTCCTCTTCCTTGCCTTGGTTTGCAATGAACAAGATCGGTTGTTTGATGTCCTGAACCAAAGTTCCGAGCCAGATGGCGAAATCGCCTCCCACACCGATGAAGAGCGAACCGGGCACCGAACCTTTCACATATTCCTGTTGGGTGCGGGTGTCAATAATGAGCGCTCCGTTGTCTGCCTCCTTCTTGAATGCTGCGAGACTGAGGGCTGTGTTTCCCTTTTTCATCACGTCATTCAGCGACTCATAACCCGTCTTGTTGATCATGGCGTTCTTCGGGAAATACTGTGGCGGAGGCAACAGGCCGGACGTCACTTCTTTGATGAACGCCTCCTTACTCATCTTCTGCAAGGCATAATTCACCCTCTTCTGATTGCCGAGTGTGTCGTAGGTCTCCTTTCCGATGTTCTTTCCGCAGGCCGAACCGGCACCGTGACCCGGATAAAGGATCACATCATCCGGCAGCGGCATGATCTTGTTCCAGATGGAATCGTAGAGATGCCCTGCAAGGTCTTCGCGCGTCAGGTCGGTCTTCACCGCAAGGTCCGGACGCCCCACATCACCCACAAAAAGCGTGTCGCCAGTGAAAATGGCGTGTTCCTTCCTGTTCTCATCCAATAGGAGGAACGTGGCTGATTCCATGGTGTGGCCGGGTGTGTGAAGCACTTTAATGGTAAGTTTTCCGACCTTGAATTCCTCGCCATCGGTGGCGGTGTGGATGTCGAAACCTGCCTTGGCGGTGGGTCCGTAAACGATGGTGGCGCCTGTTTGCTTAGCCAAATCCACGTGTCCCGAAACGAAATCAGCATGGAAGTGTGTTTCAAAGATGTACTTGATCCTGGCGTTGTTGTGTTGCGCCATTTCCAAGTAAGGCTGTGTTTCTCGAAGCGGATCAATGATGGCCACTTCGCCTTCCGATTCAATGTAGTAGGCCGCTTCGGCCAAACATTTCGTGTACAGTTGTTCTACTTTCATAATGCGTTTATTTCAGTTCAAAATAAGAGTTCTTTCCCAAGTATGTAAATACCCATGATCAGCGTGAACCATCCGAAGGCGGGTTTCAGTTTTTCGCTCGGAACGAAATTCGACAGTTTCGACCCAACGAAGATACCGACAACCGCCAAGGCAGAGAAACCGAGCAGGAACGGCCAATCCATTGCGTAATTCTGAACATCGCCTATAAAACCGATAAGCGATTTGACAGCGATAATGAGCAGCGAGGTACCAACAGCCATTTTCATGCTCAATCCCGTGAACAGAACAAGGGCCGGAATGATGAGAAAGCCGCCTCCTGCGCCCACAAGTCCTGTCAGTGTTCCGACCACAAGTCCTTCTAAAAGGATAATCGGGTAGTTATATCGCACAATGCCTGTTCCTACCGAACCGAGTTTGCTAGGCCGGATCATGGAATAAGAGGCGGCTATCATCAATAAGGCAAACAGCACCATGATGGCAATGTTCTTTGTGATCACAAGATCGCCCACGGTAAAGATCTCCAATGGGATTGCTGGCACCAGCACCTTTCTCGAAAAATAGACCGCAGCAATGGATGGAATCCCGAAAATCGCGGCTGTTTTCAGGTCAACCTGTCCCTTTCTGAGATAGGTGAACGCCCCGACCATTGAAGCAAGCCCTACAATGAATAGCGAATAACCCGTGGAAAGCACAGGGTCGATGGCCAACAGATAGACCAATACGGGAACAGTAAGGATGGAGCCTCCTCCGCCCAACAGACCGAGCGTAACCCCGATCACCATTGCCATTATCCAACCTGCTACTTCCATTGTTCGATGTCGGGGTCAAAGATACAGGCTGAAGGTGCAGCGGCCTGTGACGGTTGTCACAATACTATGTGTAGCTTAATCCGGCTCAGAAAGATCTGGCTCGGTAAGGAACTGCTGATCAGTGAGCGTTCTGAGAAATGCCACCAGGTCCGCTTGCTGCTGCGCGGTAAGGTTCAATGGGAGAATATCGGCACTCTGATTCGGATGGCCGACCCCGCCCGAATTGAAATGGGCCACAACCTGTTCAAGCGATTGCATACTTCCATCGTGCATATAGGGAGCGGTCAATTCAATGTTCCGAAGTGTCGGCACCTTGAACCTGCCCCGGTCTTCGGGCAGATGGCTGATGCGTGCCCGACCGCTATCGGCATAGTTCAGATACAGTCCGATGTTCTCATAGGCATAGTTGGTGAACAGCGGTGGTTGGTGACAGGTGGCGCATTTCGTTCCGTCAGAGAAGAAGACCGTTTTTCCACGTAGCTCCTGCTCAGAAAGTGCAGATTCCATTCCCTGATAGGCGTATTGGTCGAAGCGGGAATTCCCACTGATGAACGTCCTTTCAAACGAAGCAATGGCTCGGGTAATGCCAAACGCATCGGGTTCGCGGCCATAGGCTTCGTTGAACATCCAGCGGTATTCCTCATCATCGGCAATGCGTTCCAAAAAACCCGCAATGGAAAAGTTCATCTCTTCCGAAGAGAAGATGGGCTGCTGCGATTGAAGTTCCAGATCAGCCACCCCCCCATCGTGAAATAGCCGAGGTGCATAGCCGATGTTTGCCAGTGTCGGGGCATTCCGCAGGCCAAGCGCACCATCAACACCTAA
>CAMCFW010000194.1 GCA_945874195.1 Chryseobacterium gleum | reverse complement strand
AGATATTTCCTTCGTCATCTTCAAAAATATCCTTGATAAGCAGTTGGTTGTCAAGTTCCTCCTCAAATCGAAGTTCAACAAAATCAAACTCCCCATCCCCATAAAATTCAATTCTTACAAGGCCATTTCCGAATGTGCCAAGCCAAATTCGCCCGGCCTCATCACCAAAAATAGTGTGAACGTCATCGAGAGACGACCCGGAAGGGGATACAAATGGTTTTACACTTTGATTTACAGTGAATGGAGATCGTACCAGGTAAAGTCCGGCATCTTCTGTGCCGACCCACAATCTATCCTTTTCGACTTCGTATTTCATGGCGGTGATCTTGGTTTCGGGCAATCCGTCTACCCTTCGCAACACCTGAAAATCGTTGCCTGTCTCAAATCTTATCAACCAAAGCCCTTCGTTGCTTCCGATAATGAACTCCTTGTTCTTGTACGGAATAACCGCGTTGATAAGTATATCCCTCTCGGAAAGGTTGAATCTACTGGTGTCCTTCCCACTTGCACAGAGCACCATTCCTGACTTTGAAAACGCCCAAATCGCAGCCTGTTCGTCTTTGTAAATGTGTTTGATCTGTTCCGAGATCCCAGTACTGATCATCGATATCTCATCATTGATGAGCCCGATCCGGCCATCAAACATTCCTAGCCAGATCTCCGATTCAGTTCTATGAATACTGGTCACATAGTCAAGACCGATGGTGTCACCAGCCAGAACGGTGCGCTCGAATGTTTTTCCCTCAAATCGGTCTACTCCTCCTTTGCTGGCAATGATGATGTGACCGGTGGGACCTTGGGTGATCGCCTCTGTGAAATTGCTCGAAATGCCTTTTGCTTCTTCAAAATGGCGAACCTGAAAGTTCTTCTGAGCGCGGACCTGTAATGTCAATAAAAAAAGGAATGGTGCCATGAGAAGCACCATCCGCAATGGAATATTTCGTTGCCGTTGGATCACTTGGCCTTTTCAAAGATCTGGCGTCCCTTGGTGCGTTCCTCGAGTCTGGCATCGTTCAACATCTGTGGGCTGTACTTAAAGCGCTGAACGCCTCCGATCGGTATGGTATAGAACCGCATGTATTGCCCGTACTGATTCTTAAAACTGAAGCAGACATTATTATTTGATTTTGCTTTTTCCTTTGTTCTTACGAATTGAATATCAAGCGATGAATTTCTTTCGGTCTGGGCTATTTGGTGGGTGCTGTTCTTCCAGTTGGCCTCATCGCTCATCTCCACCCATTCGCCTTTCTTCTCGTATGATACGATCTTAATGATGCCGTCATCATCCCAATCGAAATTGAATTGTTGAATAGAAACCACATCGTCTGTTATGTACGGATAGAGGTGACAGACGGCTGTTTTCTCCAATGGCATTCGAAATGTCCATTCATAGCCGAATGAATTTGCGCCTTCAATCGCAATGTTCACATTGGGGCCTCGGCTGAAAAAATAGTTGTAAAGATTCCCGTCATCACCTTCAATGCCTTCGGCCACTATCTTGAAGACATATCCATTGAATTCCTTAATAAACTCGCCTTCTTTCGGATCCAATGGTCCGAAACTATACCATGCATTGTCATACTTATCTGTTCCATCAAAGGTCCTCGAATCAAGCAACGTTCCTGACCTGTAATTGCCTAATGGGTCGGTCAACTGTGCATCTGGGTGCGACCACGCCTCTTTTCCGCCATAAACGCTGAACTTGGTCTTCGTATTCGCCCCATTGTAAATTTCATCATGCATGCCTCCTATATCTGGATCAAACACCCTAATGTAAAACGGATCGGTTTCTGTTAACGGAATGGTGAGAAAGAATACCTGCGAAAAATCGTCATCGCCATAGTTCTTACTGGCCTGTTTTCCGAAGGTGACGAGGTGTTGAATATTGCTGTTGGCCGGTGGAACCTGCTGCGCAATACCAGTAATTGAAATTAGAAGCAACGACCAAACAATGGTCATTGCAAGCACAGCTGGCCTTATTTGCTTAAAGTTCATTCTATCCTTCTTCGGTTTTCGTTTGAACAGCCACCACTACGGCCATGTTCTTGCTTTAGTTACATCTGAGATGGACGTGCGGTTTACAAAAGCCATTCCATTTTGATTAGCGAACTATTCTCGATCTTCGCGCCATGAAAACCCACGCCCTAAGCATTTTGAACCGTTCAAAACCATTTTTAGGGATTCTCCTTTGCGCTCTTTTGATCTTTGCGGGAGACACTCGATTGGGCCAACTTCCACCGATCATCAAATTCATCGACCCGTTCCATGGTTTTTGGCAAAATGCCGAAAGTGTGGAACAGAAAATGGATATGAATTCCGAATTGGAAGGCATTGCACAGAATGTGCGGATCGTGTCGGACGAACGGGGGGTGCCACACATTTTTGCCGAGAATGAAGCTGATCTATATTTCGTTCAAGGATATCTTACGGCCAAAGACCGTTTATGGCAAATGGAATTTCAAACACATGCTGCTGCCGGACGGCTCTGTGAAATTGTGGGCGACAAAGCCCTCGAATTTGATAGAGAGCAACGGGCCATCGGAATGAGTTGGGCTGCCGAACGGGCATTGGAATCTATTCCGATGGACAGTGCAAGCGCCATAGCTCTGAGGTCTTATACTGCCGGTGTGAATCATTACATCGATAACCTTCAAGCTGATCAGCTTCCGCTCGAATACAAATTACTGGACTATCGGCCAGAACCTTGGTCCATGTTCAAGTCTTCACTTTTGCTCAAGTACATGGCTAAGATGCTTACTGGAACAGAGCGCGACCGTTCGAACACCGAGGCCTTGAAACTGCTTGGCCCTGTTCTCTTCAATAAACTCTTTCCTGATCAGAATTATCTGAATGACCCCATCGTCCCCGAATTTCATCCGGATACGGTGAAAGCCTCAACGGTTTTAGGGAAAGTTCATCTGAGTGCCAATTGGAAAACAGAAGAATATCAACCTGCATTCGTGGGAAGCAACAATTGGGCAATTTCGGGAAAAAGGACAGAAAGTGGCAATGCCATTCTATGCAACGATCCGCATTTGGCCTTATCGCTTCCCTCCATCTGGTACGAGATTCAACTGAATGCACCAGGCGTCAATTGCTACGGTGTTTCGCTTCCCGGTTCGCCAGGTGTCACCATCGGTTTCAACGATAGCATCGCTTGGGGGGTGACCAACGCTGGACGCGATGTTCAAGATTACTACGCCATAGAGATGATCGACCCGGAAAAAGGAACATACAAACTTGGCGATCGCGAATTACAAGTTGAAAAGCGCGTGGAAGAGATAAAAGTTAGAGGAAAAACCTCGGTGATGGACACGGTTCTCTACACCGTTTTCGGGCCGATCATCAGGCAAGATGAGGCTACCAACGAATATCTGGCATTGCGGTGGTTGGCCCACGATCCATCCAACGAACTCCTGACATTTCACAAACTGAACCGTGCCAAGAATTATGACGATTACGAGGATGCGCTTTCCACGTATAGTTGTCCAGGCCAGAATTTCGCGTTTGCCGACTGTAGAGACAACATTGCCATTTGGCAACAGGGCCGATTCAAGGATGTGGCCAAAGACCATGGACGGTTTCTATTGAAAGGCAACGACCCTACCGAGCTGAATGAGAAGTTCATTCCGAAGGAACACAATCCTCACATGAAGAACCCCGAACGCGGGTTCGTCAGTTCTGCAAATCAGGCTCCTACCGATACAACTTATCCTTACTACTATTCGGGCGTTTTCGAAGAATTCCGAAATCGGACCATCAACAACTTTCTTCGTTCCGACAGTTCAGTTACCATACAGGATATGATGGACCTGCAACTGAGCAATTACAATCTGCTGGCAGCAGAAGCCCTACCCCTAATGCTGGCCATGCTGGACACTTCCACATTCAAGAATAAGGAATATGAACAACTTGCATTGAACGAACTGCGGCAATGGGACCACCGGAATGACAAGGGCATTATTGCCCCCACGGTTTTCGAGATATGGTGGGATGAGCTGAACAACATACTTTGGGACGAGTTCAATTCTGAGGAATGGGATCAGGACATGTATTATCGATATTCGTGGTTAGAACTGGAAAAATCGGGAAGACCACGTGTTGATATGCGCGATAAGCGATACGTTTATCCGATGGCCAAGGTCACCATTGGCCTCCTGCAGAACGAACCGCAACATGCCCTTTTCGACCATCATTCGACCAACAATAAGGTGGAAACCGCTAAGGACGTGATATACGATTCGTTCTATTGGACCGCGATGAAATTCGGTGATGTGATCAAATACAAGTTCAGCGCGCCACACTGGGGGCACTATCAGGGCACGAAAGTGAAGCATTTGGCACGCTTGGATGCATTCAGTAGTGCAAAACTATTTGTTGGCGGAAGCGAACACGCTCCAAATGCCACCACCAGCACCCATGGCCCATCGTGGCGAATGGTGGTGGAACTCGATCCTGAACGACCGAAGGCATGGGGCGTATTGCCGGGCGGACAGTCCGGAAATCCGGGAAGTGCCAAATATCAAACCTCGCTTCCATCTTGGGCCAATGGCGAGTATCACGAATTGCTTTTTCTGCGGGCCAATGATCAAGTTGATCCCTCTTTGCAAACGATCACCTTCAAACCTAGCTCAAAATGAACCTGCTCATCAGAATCGTGCTCATCATGATGATCGCGTCCATCGCACAATATTTCCTTCCATGGTGGATCTCAGTGATCGTGGCACTTGCAATTGAAACGGCCTTGGGCAAAGCAGACGGAACCGCCTTCTTTTCAGGATTCTATGGAATATCAATTCCATGGATGATGCTATCGACCTACATCGACATTAACAACGGATCGGTGCTTTCTAAACAGATCCTCGCTCTTTTTCATTTACCACAATACAGCGCGGTGATGATCGTAATTACAGGATTGATAGGTGGGGTTGTAGGAGGCCTTGGCTCGCTTACCGGTGGCTGGATCAGATCAACATTTTTAAAGACAGATGCATAAAAAAACAGTTTCGTTGGCGTTGGGCAGTGGTGGTGCCAGAGGGTTGGCACACATCGGTGTAATTGAGGTGTTGGAGGAGGAAGGATTCTCCATTCAGAACATAGCTGGAACTTCCATGGGAGCCTGTGTCGGAGGCATTTATTGTGCGGGAAAGCTGGACCTTTTTCAC
>CAMCFW010000193.1 GCA_945874195.1 Chryseobacterium gleum | reverse complement strand
AAATGATCAATCTGCCCAACCGTGAAATGATGGTGAAACTGGTGTTGAACCAGATCAAGAACGATTATGATTTCATCATCATCGATTGTTCGCCTTCGTTAGGACTCATCACCGTCAATTGCCTCACAGCGGCAGACAGCGTGCTCATTCCGATTCAGTGTGAGTATTTTGCTTTGGAAGGACTTGGGAAACTACTCAATACCATAAAGATCATACAGACCCGACTGAACCCGGATCTAGAAATGGAGGGGCTTCTGCTAACCATGTACGACCAGCGATTGAGGCTGGCCAATCAGGTGGTGGAAGAGGTGAAGATGCACTTCCAGCAATTGGTTTTCGATACGGTGATTGTGAGAAACACGAAACTGAGCGAGGCCCCAAGTCACGGAAAGACCATCATTATGCACGATGCGGCTTCGAAGGGAGCAAACAATTACCTGAATCTGGCGCGAGAGATTTTGCAGAAGAACGGCATGACCAAGTTGAAAGAGAGCGAGAAAATTCTGAATTGATGAATAAGAAGAACGCCTTGGGAAGAGGACTTGGAGCATTGCTCGAAGGTTCCTCGTCAGCGAATGAGCCACGCACAGTTGCGCTGCCCGAAGGAATGGTGGGCAACATCCTGATATCGGAAATCGAAACCAATCCATTTCAGCCGAGAACACGTTTCGATCAAGAGAAATTGGACGAACTGGCCGCTTCCATTGCGCAGCTCGGCATCATTCAGCCGCTTACGGTCCGCAAGGTTAGACCCAACAGATATCAACTCATTTCCGGTGAGCGTAGGTTCAGGGCAAGCCAGTTGGCAGGGCTTACCGAAGTTCCGGCCTACATTCGGGTGGCCAACGATCAGGCCATGCTCGAAATGGCCTTGGTCGAGAATATTCAGAGGGACGATCTTGACGCCATCGAAGTGGCCATTTCCTACCAGCGACTTATTGATGAATGCAAGCTGACCCAAGAAGCGCTTGGCGAACGTGTGGGCAAGAACCGTTCTACCATTACAAACTACCTGCGGTTGCTTAAGCTTCCGCCTCAGATTCAAAAGGCCATCATGGACGGTTCCATCACCATGGGCCATGCGCGGGCCATTATCAATATAGAAGACGAGCAGGAGCAACTCCGATTGTTCAGGGACATCGTCAAAGGCGGATTGTCGGTCAGAGCAACAGAGGAGGCCTCAAAAGCGGTCAAAAGAACAGGGAAGCCTGCTAAAAAAGAGTTGGCCATCGAATTTCAGCGGATAAAGGAGAACATAGGTAGGCAGTTGGACGCGAACGTTGGCTTGAAAGTGAACGCCAATGGAAAAGGTTCCCTTTCCATTGCTTTCGATAACGAAAAGGAACTGAAGCGCGTGCTCTCTATTCTTGACCTCTGGCCATAATCCATACAACGGTTTTTGAACAGGTATTCCATACCATTCATACTCGCTCTGGTCTTTTCAGCGCATCTCAGTTCTGCCCAAAAAGAAGAGCCCGGAACAGAAATTACCATGACCGATTCCACGGTTGTTAAGAAAAAACATTCGCCATTCAAGGCCACAATAATGAGCGTGGCGCTGCCTGGGCTTGGACAGCTTTACAACCGGAAATGGTGGAAAGTGCCCATCATTTATGGAGCTTTCGGTGGTCTGATCTATAGCTCGGTGTTCAACGATGCCAAATGTCGGACCTATACGAATGCCTATTTATTGAGAATTGATGACGATCCGGCCACCACAGATCAATTTCAGGGAAGGTATTCTGATGCGAACTTGCGCGAACTCATCAATTTCTATCAGCGCAATAGGGATCTGTCGCTCATTTTCACCGGGGTGATCTACGCCCTCAACATCATCGATGCCGGAGTGGACGCCCACCTGAAAGGGTTTGATGTGAGCGATGACCTGTCGTTCAAGATCCGCCCGACCTTTCAACCTGCGGGATATGAAATGCTGCCCGCACCATCGCTGGCCCTGACCATCCGCCTGAAATAAAAACCTAATTTTGACCTTGTCGCTAAGTTCAAAAGAATGAAGATCGCCCTTTCCGGTTATGGTAAAATGGGCAAAGAGATCGAAAAGATCGCTTTGCAACGAGGTCATGAGATAGTGGCAACCTTTGATGATCCAGCAGATTGGAATAATAAGTTGAATGAACTGGAAAGTGCAGATGTGGTCATCGAATTTTCCATGCCCCATAGCGTGGTGAACAATATTTTCAAATGCTTTGACGCAAAGGTGCCTGTGGTGGTGGGCACAACCGGATGGTCAGAACTGTTGGACCAGGTGAAGGCAGTATGTAGAGAGCATAATTGCTCGGTGTTTTATGCATCCAATTTCAGTATCGGGGTCAATTTGTTCTTTGAAGTGAACAGGACACTTGCAAGACTTATGGACGAACACGAGTATTATAACGTGGTGATAGAAGAGACCCATCATTCGGCCAAGCTCGATTCTCCCAGCGGAACCGCCATAAAACTGGCAACCGACCTGCTGAACGAACTGGACAGGAAAGATGTTTGGGTGAACGCCCCCACCAAAAAGGATTATGAACTGGAGATCATATCTCACCGAAAGGACGAATATCACGGCACACATGTGGTGCGCTACGAATCGGATATCGATTCGATCGAATTGATCCACACCGCCAAAAGCCGCGTTGGATTTGCCAAAGGGGCGGTCCTTGCTGCCGAGTGGTTGGTAGGAAAAAAGGGGGTATACACCATGAGCGACCTCTTAAAGGATGTTAAGTTTGAGGGCTTTGCAAAATAAAGTGACGGTTAAATCGGTTACTTGCTTCACATTATCAATTTTAGCCCAGAGTAAATTTCATTTTTAAACGTCAGATCAACACACATAAACATGGACGATATGTTTCAAGACTTTGCAGTCGCTTTTACATTGATACCACTTTACATTCTGCTAAGCATCGGACAGGCAATGCTTTTCAAAAAGGCAGGTGAGGCCTGGTGGGCAGCCTTCATCCCTGTTTATTCTTGGGTGGTGTGGTTAAAAATCATCAAGAAACCTATGTGGTGGATCGCCATGCTCATCATCCCGGTGGTGGGACTGTTCTATACGGTCGGAATGATCATCGAATTACTTCATGCCTTCGGTAAGCATAAGTTCCATCAGCACGCATTGGGCGTTGTTTTCAGCTTTCTATATTTTCCATTACTGGGAATGGATAAGAATGCGGTCTTCACGGCCCCGGAAGACCAGAAACGGCCTGCAAAAACAGCAACCCGCGAGTGGGCCGATGCCATTGTTTTCGCTGTTTTTGCCGCAACCTTCATTCGTCTGTTCGTAATTGAGGCTTACACCATTCCTACCTCTTCGATGGAAAAATCGCTGTTGATCGGAGATTTTCTATTCGTGAGTAAAATGAGCTATGGGCCGCGCACCCCGAATACACCCATTGCCTTCCCGTTCGCCCATCACACCATTCCAGTTGTCAATGCCCAGGCTTACCTCGAATGGTTGAAACTGCCTTACAGGAGATTGCCTGGTTTCGGAAAGATCAAGAACAACGATATAGTGGTGTTCAACTACCCGATGGAAGGTTTCAGGCCTGTTGATAAGCGCGAGAATTACATCAAACGCTGTGTGGCCATTCCTGGAGACGAACTTCAGGTGAAGGGCAGTGTGCTCTACGTGAACGGAAAGGAAGCCGACCGCCCCGAATTGATGCAGCAATCATACACGGTAAAGACTGACGGAACCGGATTCAACCAACGCGTGCTTCGCAATTTGGACATAACCGAAGGTGGACGAATATCCAATCAAGGGGAGTTCAGTTTGACCATGACGCAAACCGCCAAGACATCCATAGCCGAATTGAATAACGTGCAAAGCGTGGAGGCCTTGGTGGCCGATAGCGGAACCTATGCCGAATATATTTTCCCGAATTCGGATGTCGAGCTTCAATCGACCAAAGCGAAGAAGTTCTATTGGAACGTTGACAATTTTGGGCCGATCAACATTCCGAAGAAAGGCGAGACCGTTCAACTCAACAAGGACAATCTTCCCATCTATGAGCGTCTCATTTCATTCTATGAGAACAATGACCTGAAAATAGAGGAAGAGACCATTTACATCAACGGCCAACTGGCCGATTCGTACACATTCAAGATGGACTATTATTTCATGATGGGAGACAATCGGCATAATTCGGCCGATAGCCGCTTCTGGGGATTTGTTCCCGAGGATCACATCGTTGGAAAGGCCGTTTTCATTTGGCTCTCCATAGATAAGGACGCCACCAAACTATCGGAAAAGTTGCGCTGGAAGAGGATGTTCAGCCTGATACACTGATCATTTTCCGGCAATCCTTTCACTCAGCAGCTTCAAATTGTTGCTTGCCAGGTAATATTTAGGATAGATCAACAAGGCGGCCTCATAGCTGCGCAAGGCATCTTGGTTTTTTCCGGCCTGGGTCTGTATGTAACCGACCATGTTGAATGCAACAGCCTTGTATGGTACAAGTTGGCTTCCTTCATTCACATACTCCTTCATTACCGCGCTGCCCGATTCTGGATGGTCGATCATCTTCTGTAATGGGGGGATGGCCTCATTCAACTTTCCAAGATTGATGTATGCATAAGCCGTTTCATAAAGCAGTTCAAGACTTGTTGGATCCTTAGCAAGCAGTTTTTGGAAGTTCTCCAACGCGATGTCGTGTTTACCCATTCCCTTGTTCGCCTTGGCCAAAACCTTCACCAATTCGTCACTTTCGCGAACATTCAAGGCGCGGAAAGCAATCTTGGCCGCAGCTTCGTTCATTCCATTTTTCTGATACAGGATTGCCAGCGTGTCGAGAGCAGCAGCATTATAAGCATCCATTGCCAGAATACGGTTCAAACTGTTCATGGCCGTTGTGGCATCCCCATGTTGCATGGTGGTGGTGTAAACATTCCATTCGAAACCGATCGCTTTCTCAGTATCATTACAGGAATTGAAAAGCAGAATACCAGAAACCATAAGGACGGGAAAAACCTTTGCCATTTTGAGATGTTTAAATTTGGACGCCAAAATTAGCCATTGATTCGGGCTACGGGGAATGAGCCGAAATGCAGGTTTCACATGTTTTATGAAAAAACCGACCAAAGGCTGGCACCATTTTGGCCAAATTAGCGTTCAGAAAGAAAATTGAGAAGAAGATGAGAAGTATAGGATATGTTATTGTCGTGATGATGCTGGCCACC
>CAMCFW010000192.1 GCA_945874195.1 Chryseobacterium gleum | reverse complement strand
AACTGAATGATGAGGTGAACACCTCATTAAGGAATTTCTTTAGTTTCTTCGAGAAAAACCTCTTGGATCACAACCGTAGAGAAGAGCACGAACTCTTTCCACTTTTGAACAAACGCCTTATAGAAAGTGGAGAACACAGCGAAAGCAGTGAACCCACCACGGCCATCGACATGATGGAAGACGATCACGTCAAGTTCATTCAACTTGGAGCACTGGTGTTCAACATGTTAGGGCTGGCCGCCCGCCTACCCGATCCCAATTCAAGAACATTCACCTACGATGCGGCCTACGATAATGCTCGCGAGTTGGTGGAAACCATCCGCCTGCACATTTACCGAGAGGATAACGTGCTGTTTCCGCTTGCACATAAGCTTATCACATTTGCAGAGATGGACGCCATGAAAGCCTGATGGAGCAGAGTACTCCAATATTGAAAGACACCTTCGGTCGGGTGCACGACTACCTGCGCATCTCGCTCACCGAGCGCTGCAATCTGCGGTGCTTCTACTGCATGCCAGCAGACGGCATTCCATTGCGCCCAAAAGACGAGTTCATGAGAACGGAGGAGATCATCTCCATAGCAACAACATTCGTTGATATGGGGGTTAAAAAGATCCGTCTTACAGGTGGTGAACCATTGATCAGAAAAGATGCAGGCGATATCATACGTCAGCTTTCTGAATTGCCCATCGAACTTGGAATTACGACCAACGGAATACTCGTAGATCAATATATCGACCTTTTCAAGGAATGTGGCATCCGGTCGATAAACGTAAGTCTGGACAGTTTGAAGCCCGAACGATTGGCAGCCATTACCAGACGTGATCATTTCGACCGCATCGTGCGCAACATCAATTTACTGCTTGAGAGCAACATGAACGTGAAGGTGAATATGGTGGTGATGCGCGGCACCAACGATGATGAGGTGACCGATTTCATTGAGTGGACCCGACAAACGCCCGTGCATGTGCGCTTCATTGAGTTCATGCCGTTCGGTGGCAACCGTTGGGACTGGAAGAATGGGGTTTCTTTGGAAGAGATACTGGCGCGCACCACCGAGCGTTTCGGCCCTTTCGGCTACGAACGCATGACCGACCGACCTAACGATACCACAAAGAATTATCGGCTTAAGGGCGGAGAAGGAACCTTCGGTATCATCAGCTCGGTCACCAATCCATTCTGCGATACCTGCAACCGAATTCGCCTAACGGCAGACGGCAAGATCAAGAACTGCCTTTTTTCCAACTCAGAGACCGACCTGCTCACTGCCTTCAGAAACGGGGAGGACATCCGTCCACTGATCATACGGTCGGTGTTGCACAAAAAGGCCGTGCGTGCGGGGATGAACACCATGGACTCATTGTCCGACCCCGCTGTTCACTCCGAAAACAGGAGCATGGTCAGTATCGGAGGATAAGGCCAAGTGTGCAGCAAACGTTAATTTCGGCTGCAAATTCCATTACATGAAACAACCGGACATCCATCAGCTCGACCAGCTGTTCAGAACATATTGCACCAAGAAATGGAGGAGCGTGGCCGTTGAGAACACCACCACCCTTTCATTCAAAATGGGTGAGACCATTTTCAAGGAGGGTCAGAAAATGGATAACATGTATATGGTTGAAAAAGGCCGTGTGAAGGTCAATTCAAACTATACGAAAGACATTGAGGTGGTGATCCGTTTTGCCACAGATGGTCAAACACTCGGGCATCGCGGACTGGGAGAGAATCACGTGTTTCCAGTAAGTGCAGAGGCGCTGACAGAGACAACGGTAAATATCCTTCCGCTCAACATATTCGAAGATCTGCTCAAGAACAACAACGAATTCTGCTATTACTTCATGCTGTTCATGGCCGAGGAATTGAAACGCTCCGAGCGGCAGCGCAAAGATCTGCTGAACATGACCGTGAAACAGCGCGTGGCCAAAGCGATCAAGATCAATATGGAGTCGTTCGGTTTCAGCGAAGAAGAACCGGACCTTTTGAGCTATACCATTTCGCGAAAGGACATCAGTTCTTTGGCCAATACCACCTATGAATCAACGGTGCGCAGCCTGAGCGAATTGCAGTCGGAAGGTGTGCTGAACATAGAAGGAAAAAAACTGAGGATCTTGGATGCAGAGAAGCTTTGCAACATTACCATGTGTTAATATGATTTATATCATATTTTATTTCTTATATAACTGATAATCCGACTTTTATAGTTATCAACAGTAGGACTTTTAGTAACATCACGGCTCTTGTCAATCATCTGAATTTTCGGATAGATACTTTCATGGTCATCAAATCCAAACAACAGAAAGATGGCCGCAACCAAGACAAAAAAGAAAGAAAAAGAAGCACATACTCAGACCGGGTTTTCCTATGACGAAGTGCTGAAAGCATCGTTGAATTATTTCAATGGCGATGAGCTTGCGGCCACCACTTGGATGAACAAGTATGCCATGACAAATGACCGTGGCGCCTATGTGGAGCAAACTCCGGATGACATGCACAGACGCATGGCCCGCGAGTTTGCTCGGATAGAGCAGAAGCACGGTAACGCAGCAGACATGGGCACCAGAACCCCGTTACTTTCTGAATACGGGCAACACAGACATCCGCTGACCGAGGATGAGATCTACAACTTTTTCCGCAATTTCAGTTATGTGATACCACAGGGTAGTGTGATGGCCGCACTTGGCAACCCGCACATGTTGGCGTCACTGAGCAATTGCGTTGTCATTCCAGAGATACAGGACAGCTATGGCGGCATCATGTACACCGATCAACAACTGGTTCAATTGTTCAAAAGGCGATGTGGTGTGGGCATCGATCTGTCATCCATCCGGCCGGCAGGTCTGCGAGTGAACAATGCAGCAGGTAGCACATCCGGGGCCGCTTCATTCATGGAACGTTTCTCCAACACCACACGCGAGGTATCGCAGAACGGCAGACGCGGTGCATTGATGATAACCATGGACATTGCCCATCCCGATGTGGAAGATTTCATTACAATAAAACAAGACCTGAAGAAGGTGACCGGGGCCAACATTTCGGTGCGTATTTCGGACGAGTTCATGAAGGCCGTGCGCAGCAATAGGCCTTACACACAACGCTGGCCTGTGGATGCCAAGAAGCCGAAGATCACCAAAGAAGTGGATGCACGCGAACTGTGGAACACCATCATTCAATGCGCACACAACACAGCCGAACCTGGGCTCATCTTCTGGGACCGGCAGCACTATTACTCCACATCTTCAATCTATCCAGGCTTTAAGAATGTGAGCACCAATCCATGCTCTGAAATAGCCATGCAGGGCGGAGACAGTTGCCGCCTCATTGCCATCAACCTTTATTCTTTCGTAGATCACCCGTTTACTGAGAAAGCATCGTTCAACCATAAGAAGTTCTGGAAGACCACATACGAGGCGCAGCGACTGATGGACGATCTGGTGGATCTGGAACTGGAGGCAATTGAACGCATTATGGCCAAAGTTGAGGCCGACCCCGAACCCGACCACATCAAACAAGTGGAGAGAGAAACGTGGAAATTGCTTTACAATGCCGGCAAGACCGGCCGCAGAACAGGGCTCGGTTTCACAGCACTGGCAGACACCGTGGCCGCGCTTGGAATGAAATTCGACAGTGACGTAGCGTTGACCGAAATGGAGCAAATGATGCGCACCAAGTGCGATGCCGAGTTCAATTGCTCAATCGATATGGCCATTGAGCGCGGCAAGTTCCAAGATTTCGATCCCAAGATCGAGAACACTTCGGAGTTTGTGCAGATGCTTAAAAAAGACTTCCCTGACGTGTATGACCGCATGATGCAGCATGGACGAAGGAATATCTCCATCAGCACTGTGGCACCTACAGGCACTTTGAGCATGTTGGCCCAGAGTTCTTCAGGCCTTGAGCCGGTCTTTCTTACCAGCTACACGCGCAGAAGAAAAATCATGGAAAGCACGCCTGAAGCAAAGGTTTCGTTCATAGATGACATGGGCGACCGCTGGGAGGAATTCAAGGTCTATCACCCTAAACTGAAAAAATGGATGGAAGTGACCGGAGAGACCGATGAAAGCAAAAGCCCCTACTCAGGTTCCACAGCTCCTGAAATTGATTGGATGCAACGGGTGAAGCTTCAGGCAATGGTGCAGAAATACGTTACGCACTCCATCAGTTCAACCATAAACCTTCCTGAAGATGTGAGCCAGGAGAAAGTTGAAGAGATCTACCTCAAGGCATGGGAAAAAGGTGTGAAGGGAATTACGGTCTATCGCGATGGTTCGCGATCTGGGGTGCTAATAGCAACAGAGGAGAAGAAAGACCTGGCAGCAGAAAGCATCATAGAAACCCGCCCACCAAGAAGACCCAAAAAGCTTGAGGCCGAAATTGTCCGTTTTCAGAACGAGAAGGAAAAATGGATCGCTGTGGTCGGGCTTTTGGACGGAAGACCCTACGAGATCTTCACTGGTAAAGCCGAAGAAGCATTTCACCTTCCTACTTGGGCAGATAAGGGATGGATCATCAAAGAGCGCGATGAGCAAGACAAAGCGCGCTACGATTTCCAATACATGGACAAGGACGGATACCGTGTGACCATCGAGGGACTTTCTCGCAGCTTCAACAAAGAATTCTGGAATTATGCCAAGCTCATTTCAGGCGTGCTGCGCCACGGAATGCCCCTGCCTTATGTGGTGAATCTTGTTTCTCGGTTGAACTTGTTTGATGAGAACATCAACACATGGAAGACCGGGGTGGAACGCACCTTGAAGCGCTACATTCCGGACGGAACAAAGACCGACCACGCCTGCCCATCGTGCAACGATCCCCAAGGTTTGATCTATGAAGAAGGTTGTCTGAAGTGTAAGAGCTGCGGGCACAGCAAGTGCGGTTAAAACGATTTTATGACGCAGATCATTAATTGATCGGATGACCATGCTGTTCTTCGTTGGGGGAGCGTCCTCAGGGCGTTGATCATGATGGAGAAGCCCTCCGTAAAGAATAAATCGGGAATGAAGCTTCGTTATACCAACAGACCTGACACCTTGCCAGAATACCTGGGCAAGATGTGGAGCTATCGTGCCATGATCGGTCTTTTTGCGCGCAGAGACCTTAAGGTCAAGTACGCACAGACCGTGCTGGGCTTGGCATGGACGGTGGTTCAGCCTCTGACCGGACTGGTCATCTTCTATCTGTTCTTCCACCT
>CAMCFW010000191.1 GCA_945874195.1 Chryseobacterium gleum | reverse complement strand
GAATTCGCCATCATGGATGCACGCCAGGTGGTCACCGGACTGATGTCATTGCCCTGTTCGTCTACACTTGCGTGTCCGGTTTCGTCAAAGCCATGACAGCCATCGCAATTGCCCGATGCCATAAAATGATCGTTCGTATCAAGTGGCAGTCCAACACTCGCATCAGCAGAGTCACGGTCTCCGCGTGTCCAGCCGTGTGTTGCCTCGTCCGCATGCAACACCTCATAGTTCAGCAGCGACAGCCCATACACTGCCACCGCCATCAACACCATAACTACTAATTGTATCCTGAATTTCACACCACGAATTTATCGCTTTCTGTACCGTTCGATGTTCTATTGAATACTGAAACAAAAAACCCGCCACGCTTGTTGCGTGACGGGTCTCTTAAGTTCCAAACCGATTCCTGGTCGGTTTCTGCTATTTATCAAACGCCATGGGCATTTGCTCCGAGTGCGAAAAGTCATTTTTCGATGGGTCAAAATAGATCCATGCCACTTCTTTCGGGTTGTCCATGTCTCCAGCCTGCACATCCACCATGAAATCAAAGTTCTGATTCTCCAGCTTGTATCCCTTCATCACTTCGGTGTTGAGGTTGACGCGTTTGTGCACCCCAGTGTTTGAGGCAACATCTAAGATGTATTCCTGATCGAACGCAAGGTCAAACTTGAAATTGCCGTTGCGCGGAACCATCACCTGTTCCATCAGTTCCACACTTTGCGATTGCTGATAGAAGCGATAGATGGTAACGGAACTCATCACCGACTTATCCTTCTTATCACATACGATGCTGCCCTTCACCAACAGTTTAGCTACTTCTTGTGCAAACGCACCGCCCGTCATTAGTAACAGGGCCAAAACAGTGTAGTTGAACGCTTTCATGAACTTTCCTTTTTTTTGGGTTGATGGTGGCTTAACGCATCCATTCCATCGGCAGTTCTCCTTTATCGGCCAACGACCATATCCCACGACAGACAACCCATTTGAACCGATGTCCGACCATTACCCGCTCCATGTTCACAGCTGAAGTCTGTTATCTGAGAACAAACATCTGAAATCCAACATCTGAAATCTATCTTTGCCCTCCCAAAAATTGCCTATGATCACCATTACACTACCAGACGGAGCACAGAAGAAGTACGAAAAAGGAGTTACGCCCATGGATGTGGCCATGAGCATAAGCGAAGGATTGGCCAGAAACGTCATTTCGGCCAACGTCAATGGAACGAAGGTGGAAACTGTTACTCCGATCACTTCCGATTCCAGCCTCGTGCTTCATACGTGGAACGACAAGGCAGGAAAGGAAACCTTCTGGCATTCATCGGCCCACGTGCTGGCACAGGCGTTGGAACACCTCTATCCTGGCATCAAACTCACCATTGGCCCCGCAATAGACAACGGCTTTTATTATGATGTGGATCTTGGAGAGGGAAGAAGCATCACCGATGCCGATTTCAAGAAGATAGAAGACACCTTCATGGAATTTGCCCGTCAAAAGGCCGAATTCAAAATGAAGCCCGTTTCCAAGGCCGATGCGCTCGACCTGTATAAAAAGGCGGGAAATCAATACAAGGTGGAACTCATCGAAAACCTGACCGATGGCGAGATCACCTTCTGCGACCATTCGAACTTCACCGACCTTTGCCGAGGTGGACACCTACCCAACACAGGCTTCATTAAGGCCGTAAAGATCATGAATGTGGCCGGAGCCTATTGGCGCGGGGATGAGAAGAACAGGCAGCTTACGCGCGTTTACGGTATCTCCTTTCCGAAAGACAAAGACCTGAAAGAATACCTTGAATTCCTAGAGGAGGCAAAAAAACGCGACCACCGTAAACTCGGGAAGGAACTCGAGCTCTTCACCTTTTCGCAACGGGTGGGACAAGGCTTACCGCTCTGGTTGCCAAAAGGAACCGATTTGCGAAGACGATTGGAAGCATTCCTTCAGAAACAACAGGTCGAGGCCGGATACGAGATGGTCATCACCCCGCACATAGGCTCAAAGGAACTGTACGTCACATCCGGACACTACGCCAAGTATGGAAAGGACAGCTTTCAGCCCATTAACACACCGGCCGAAGGGGAAGAATTCCTGTTGAAACCAATGAATTGCCCGCATCACTGCGAAATCTATAAGTTCAAACCGAAATCTTACAAGGACCTTCCTGTTCGCCTGGCCGAATTCGGAACAGTTTATCGATACGAACAGAGTGGCGAACTCCATGGCCTGACCCGAGTGCGTGGATTTACGCAGGATGATGCCCATATCTTCTGTCGACCAGACCAGGTGAAAGACGAATTTGTAAAAGTAATGGACCTCGTCCTTTACGTGCTTAACGCCCTTCATTTCACCGACTACACCGCCCAGATATCGCTTCGCGACCCGAACGACCGAGACAAATACATTGGCTCTGACGAGAATTGGGCGAAGGCCGAAGCTGCCATTGTGGAAGCTGTGGCCGAACGCGACATACAAACCGTGACCGCCTACGGAGAAGCAGCTTTCTACGGCCCAAAACTTGACTTCATGGTCAAAGATGCACTTGGAAGAAGCTGGCAATTGGGCACCGTTCAGGTAGACTACAACCTACCCGAACGTTTCGAACTGGAATATGTCGGCTCCGACAATCAGAAACACACGCCTGTCATGATCCATCGCGCACCATTTGGCAGCATGGAACGATTCGTGGCCGTGCTTTTAGAGCATTGCGCAGGCAAATTTCCACTTTGGCTAACCCCGGATCAGGTTGCAATTCTGCCTATTTCCGAGAAATTCAATGCCGAAGCAAAAAAGCTTTCAGGATTGCTTAAGAATTACGAAATTCGCGCCCTCGTTGACGAGCGCAATGAGAAAATAGGAAAAAAGATCCGTGATACGGAGTTGATGAAGGTTCCTTACATGTTGATATTGGGCGAACAGGAGGTTACTTCTGGCCAATTATCAGTAAGGAAACAGGGAGAAGGAGACATTGGAACATTCAGCATTGATGAATTCTCCAAACTCATTCAAAACGACATCGCCACAGATCTGAACTAGAATATTGAATAAGTACTAAATAAATAGACCATTAGAAGACCAGTCAACCCGAGGAGAGTCGTAAGGCACGAAGATCCCCATAAGATCAATGGAAGAATAACCGCACCAGAAGTAAGACTGGTGGGCGAAGGCATTGAACCTGGGATCTATCCGATACGAAAAGCACTTGAGCTGGCTGAGGAGCAAGGACTTGATCTGATTGAGATATCACCGAACGCGGAACCACCAGTTTGCAAGATCGTTGATTACAAGAAGTTCCTGTTCGAACAGAAGAAGAAGCAAAAAGAACTGAAGGCCAAGGCCACCAAAGTGGTGGTGAAGGAGATAAGATTCGGCCCCAATACCGATGATCATGACTTTGAATTCAAACTCAAACATGCTCAAGGATTTTTGGAGCAAGGCGCAAAAGTGAGAGCTTTTGTGTTCTTCAGAGGTAGGTCTATTGTGTATAAGGACCAAGGAGAGATTCTTCTTTTGAAGTTCGCCAACGAGTTGGAGGAGATTGCAAAAGTGGAAATGCTACCAAAAATGGAAGGAAAGAAGATGTTCATCATCCTCGCTCCTAAAAAAGGATCAAAAAGTAAATAGTTAATCAATCAATAAACGTTATGCCCAAGGTTAAGACAAACTCCAGTGCGAAAAAACGATTCAAGTTTACCGGCACAGGAAAAATCAAGAGGAAGCACGCGTTCAAAAGTCACATTCTGACCAAGAAGTCGACCAAGCAGAAGAGAAATCTGACGCACTCGACATTGGTGAGCGATGCTGACATGAAAAACGTGAAGTTCCTTTTGAAGGTTTAAATTAAGTTCAACCCGGTTTTAAGTTCAATAAGATCACGCAAAGCGTGGCGCTTAACGCCAAAAACTAAACAAAATGCCAAGATCAGTAAATGCTGTTGCCGCTAGGGCAAGAAGAAAAAAGGTCCTTAAGCTGGCCAAAGGTTACTTCGGAAGAAGAAAGAACGTATGGACGGTTGCCAAAAATGCTGTCGAAAAAGCGTTGGTATACCAATACAGAGACCGAAGGGTCCGCAAACGAGAGTTCAGAAAGCTCTGGATACAACGTATCAATGCTGGTGCGCGTCAGTACGGAATGTCCTATTCAGTTTTCATGGGTAAGATCAATGGACAAGGAATCGACATCAACCGAAAGGTGCTTGCTGACCTTGCCATGAACGAACCAGAAGCCTTCAAGGCCATCGTTGATAAGGTAAACTAAGCTTCAATCGAAGCAAAATGACAGGGCTGCTCCACAGACGGGGCAGCCCTTTCTAATTTAACCCCATGACCAAGCGGCAAGAACGTATCGTGTTCATTTTGATGACGGTGAATGCCATGCTTTTTGGGGTTGTATTCCTCGTGTTGGGTGGCAACTATCGTTTGGCGGCTGACGACCTGCACTACCTTGTTAAAACCCAAGAATTGGGAATATGGGACGCCATGTTGTTCTATTATGAGAATTGGAACCCAAGGTGGTCGGCCACGTTGGTCACCAATCTTTGTGTTCGCACTGCACATGCTTCTGGTTCCGCGCTGTGGTTCCATTTCGCCACTTACATGCTTGGTCTGGCAGCTATCAGCTCCATGGTTTTTGCCATGGCCAAAGGACTTTCCCTTCGATTTTCGAAAGCCCAATTGTTCATCATTTCCGCTTATTTGTTGGCCGCATTGTTCTATTGTTCGTTCGCCAAAAACGATACATGGTTCTGGATGACCGTGGTGCCCATGTATCTGTGGGCATGCTTCGTGGCCGTTCTGGCCGGTTCGCTGATGCTTAGAAAACGCCTGCCTGCCATTCGATATTTGCTAATTGCGCTTGGTTTCGTTTATGTAGGTGGAGCGAGTGAAAGCGCTGCCATCTGTTCACTCATCACGCTTTTCTTCCTCGGTTTCATAACCCATGGCAGAACCCTGACAGTTCCTTTCGACCGCACTGCGTTGCATGTGGCCACCATTGCCTGCTTTGGCGGATTCGCCATCTGCCTTCTTGGAAAGGGCATTCACATTCGGCACGATCATCTCCCGAAAATACCATTGACCGATAGATTACTGGTCGGATTCTGGAATTACATCAGATTCAACTTTTGGCAGATTCCGAAATTGGCACCGATGGTCATTCTGATGGTGGCACCCTTCGCTTTCTTTGGAAGGAAACAACTGATGTATCAGCTAATGTCGGTAAGAGAAGTATTATGGACAACT
>CAMCFW010000190.1 GCA_945874195.1 Chryseobacterium gleum | reverse complement strand
AAGGAAATGCCATTGCTTTCCTACTGGCTGATCCATTGGGATGCAAAACTGACGGATGCTGAGCGCAAAACGCTGGTTGATTACTTCACCACATTTGAAGGCGGCAACTTTTCTACAGGAGCAGACGGTGCTGAAGGTGAAGGAGAAGGTGACGATGACTAATCATGACTTTTCGTAGCTGAATAAGCTATCCGTTGTGGCTATCTTTGCCCAATGGATCACTTTGAGTTAGTTGCCGATTTCAAACCCATGGGCGACCAGCCCGAGGCGATCAGGCAATTGGTGGAAGGCGTTGAAAATGGCGATCCGCATCAGGTGCTGTTGGGTGTAACGGGTTCGGGCAAAACGTTCACCATGGCCAACGTCATCGCTCAGACCAACCGACCCACGCTTATCCTAAGTCACAATAAGACACTTGCAGCGCAGCTTTTCGGTGAATTCAAGCAGTTCTTTCCGAATAATGCGGTCGAATATTACGTTTCGTATTACGACTACTATCAACCCGAAGCGTACCTTCCCGTTACCGACACCTATATTGAAAAGGACCTTCAGATAAACGATGAGATTGAGAAGCACCGACTGAGTGCGGCCTCCACGCTACTTTCTGGTAGGCGCGATGTGGTGGTCGTCTCGTCCGTTTCGTGCATCTACGGCATTGGCAATCCAACCGATTTCGCTAACAATACCGTGGAAGTTTTCAAGGGCCAACGTATTAGTCGCGAGCGATTCCTGCATAGTCTCGTGTCAAGTTTGTACGCACGGGCGAACGATATTCTGGAACGCGGCCAATTCCGCGTGAAAGGCGATGTGGTGGATGTTTATCTGGCCTATGCCGACCACGCCTTCCGCGTTTTCTTCTTTGGCGATGAGATCGAGGAAATTGAGAAGATCGACCCGCGGAGTGGGTCAACGTTCGAAAAGCTGGAACGCGCGGTGATCTATCCAGCAAACAATTTCGTGACATCGAAAGACACCCTGCTTCAGAAGATCTGGGATATTCAGGAGGATATGTTGAAGCAGACCGAATACTTCAAGCAGATAGGTAAACCACTGGAGGCCAAACGCTTGCAGGAAAGGGTTGAATACGACATAGAAATGATGCGCGAACTGGGCTATTGTTCAGGAATTGAGAATTATTCCCGCTATTTCGATGGACGTGCAGCGGGCACACGGCCGTTCTGTCTGATGGATTATTTCGCGGATGATTTCCTGATGTTCATTGATGAAAGCCACGTGACTGTCTCGCAGATCGGGGCGATGTACGGTGGCGACCGCAGCCGCAAGATCAATCTGGTGGACTATGGTTTCCGATTGCCATCGGCCATGGACAATCGCCCGTTGAAATTCGATGAGTTCGAAGCACTCACAAACCAGCTCATTTACGTTTCGGCCACTCCGGCCGACTACGAATTGGAGAAGGCCGGAGGAATTGTGGCCGAACAGATCATCCGTCCAACTGGGCTTCTGGATCCGATAATTGAAGTGCGTCCGAGCGTCAATCAGGTTGATGACCTGTTGGACATGGTTGACAAGACCGTGAAGAAAGGCGAACGTGTTCTCGTCACCACCCTCACCACACGCATGGCCGAGGAATTGGCCAAATACATGGCGCGATTGAACGTGAAATGTCGCTACATCCATTCGGAAGTGGACACGGTTGAACGTGTTGAAATCCTGCGCGACCTGCGATTGGGAAACTTTGATGTGCTTATTGGAATCAACCTGCTGCGCGAAGGATTGGATCTACCCGAAGTAAGTCTCGTTGCCATTCTTGATGCCGACAAGGAGGGTTTTCTCAGATCATCACGTTCGCTCACTCAGACCGCTGGACGTGCAGCCCGAAACGTGAACGGACTGGTGATCATGTATGCCGACAAGGTCACCAGAAGCATGCAGCAGACCATTGATGAAACCGAACGGAGGCGCGAGAAACAGATCCGTTACAATACCGAGAACGGATTGGTTCCAACTGCCTTGGTCAAATCGCGCGAAGCCATCATGAACCAGACCTCAGTAGCAGGGTCTATGAAACGAAGAGAGAAATACAACATTGAAACCGACATCAGTCAGGCTGCGGAAGAAGGCGAGCAGTATCTGACCAAGGATGAACTAAAAAAGCGCTTGGGTCAAACACGTGTTGCCATGGAAAACGCGGCCAAGGAATTGGATTTCATTGAAGCCGCGCGATTGCGTGATGAAATGAAATTACTCGAGATACATATAATTGAAAAGGGTTAAAGTTCGCCCTTCTCTATCTTCAGGACGATCTCTTCGATCAATTTATCATCCCCTTCCGCATCGTACTCTGATTTGAGGTCGTAGTTGAACATTTTGGCAACACCCTGAAAGAACCACGCAGTGAACCCTCCTCTAAATTCCTTGATGATGTCGTAAGAGATATTTCCCGTTTCCCGATCCAACAATTTGATCAGAATGCGGCCCTGTGTAAACGATAACTTCATCAATTCACCTTCATAATCGCGCTTAATTTCCTTCTCGAGTTCTTTCATTCGCTTCTTACGGTCTTTCTTGCTCATGCCTGCAACTTCAGCCTCTACTTCTTTCATTCGTTTGCCGGCCAACTTCGCATAGGGCAGTACTTTTTTAACATGGAAAACCAGTTTTCGATACTTCTTTTCGTCCTTTTTACTCTTGAAAACACGCTTGGCTGTGATATTTGCGGGCGGTAAGGAGATGAGCGGCATGGTATCGCCATTGACGATGATGGCGGTGTATAATTTTCCGTTGATCAACGCGTAGACCGTGCTGTCGGCAGAGGCCACGGTTTTTTGTCCATTGGCACGTTTTGCCTCAATATCCACTTGCGCCAGAAGGCCCGTGGGCAATAATAGACCAAGAAAAATGGCAACTGCGGTGAGACGCATCATGAAATGTACTCGGCAATTTTCACGCCAACGCATTCCGTTCGGTTCACGATAGTTGGATGCGATTTCTCTTCCAAGGCGAAACAGTTCCCGAACTCGGAATGACGCTTGCCGCCACCGATGCAGCGCTCTGTTCCAAATAAGCTTCCATCAGCGCAGCAATTTCCATGTCTGTATCTTCAGCCTGAAGAAATTCGGGTTTGAAATATTGCTGGACGAATCCGGTGTCGAAATTCCCAGAAGCAAAGGCCGGATGTTGCATTACAAATTTGCAGAACGGCAAAGTTGTCTTCACTCCCGTTATCTGATATTCATCAATGGCCCTTACCATCTTGTTCCGAGCTTCATCACGGTTTGCAGCATGAACGGCCAATTTGGCAATCATCGGGTCGTAATAAATAGGAATGGTCATTCCTTCCTCGAAACCGTCATCCACGCGCACTCCAGCTCCTTGCGGACGGACATAGCGTTCCAACGTTCCAATGTCGGGAAGGAAATTATTGCAAGGATCTTCGGCATAAACACGCGATTCGATGGCGTGTCCATGAATCTTAAGGTCTTCTTGTCGAAAGGAGAGTTTCTCGCCTCTAGCTACTTTGATCTGTTCTTTCACAATGTCGATGCCTGTGATCAATTCCGTCACGGGATGTTCGACCTGCAATCTGGTATTCATCTCCAGAAAATAGAAATTGAGTTTTTCGTCAACCAGAAACTCCACCGTTCCGGCTCCAACATAACCACAGGCTCGTGCCACGTCTTTTGCGCATTCGCCCATTCTGTGCCTCATTTCCTCGGATACAACCGATGACGGTGCTTCTTCGATCACTTTCTGATGACGCCTTTGAACAGAACATTCCCGTTCGAAAAGATGCACCACGTTACCGTGTGTATCTGCCAACACCTGAATTTCAATGTGTCGTGGAGAACTGACAAATCGTTCGATGAAAACCGCACCGTTGCCGAATGACGAGGTCGCTTCGCTGATGGCAAGGTTCATTTCCTCTTCCAGAGTTTCCTCGTTGTGAACGATGCGCATTCCTTTACCACCGCCTCCGGCCGAAGCTTTTATCATAACTGGAAACCCGATCTTCTTGGCCGTCTCAATGGCTTCCTGTAGGTCTTCTACGGCTCCTTCTGTGCCAGGGACCAACGGAATATTGTAGTTTTTCACCGCAGCCTTGGCCGATAGTTTATCGCCCATTATCATCATCGAGTGGGCCGATGGACCGATGAGCACAACGCCAGCCTTTTCCAACTTCACCGCAAAATCGGCATTCTCAGAAAGGAAACCGTAGCCGGGATGAACACCATCCACCTTCAATTCCTTGCATACTTCAATTATTCTATCCCCAAGAAGATAGCTTTGATTGGAAGGGGGTGGCCCAACACAGACCGCTTCATCGGCATAACGCACATGCAGGGCATTCCGATCGGCTTCAGAAAAAATGGCCACAGTGAGGATTCCCATTTCGCGTGCAGAACGCATTATTCGCAACGCGATCTCGCCCCTATTGGCCACCAGAATCTTTTTCATTAGCCTCTCCTTTTGAAGGTCGGCTAAAGTAGCAATAGCAAGTGAAAAGGTCTATGCAACAGAATTGCTAAGGGCAAGTAATGGCACCTTGGATTGCAACGCCAATTTTCGGGTCACGCTGCGATGGAATATAGAACTGAAGAAGTCATTATGTCGAGGAATGACCACTAACAGATCAATGTTGTGCGTATTCAAATGATTCTCAATGGCCTCTACCCGATCGTTGGCATTCACAAAGTAATATGTATGATGAACCTTTTCTAACATGTGATCCAGAATAAGTCCCTCCACGGCCGCATCGACCGAAGTGAAATCGCCTTCATCCAACACGTTCATCATATGAATATGCGACCCGAATCGGCCGGCAAGGAAAATCAGCGGTTGAAGCACGTGCTTGTCCGCAAGCCCTTTATTGTCTGTGGCAAAGAGAATTTCCTTGGGAATGGATAAATCGGCAGACGCAGGCACCGCCAACACCGGGCATTTTGCAGTGGAGATCACGTCAGTCGTATTCGAACCAATAATGGATGCGGTAATGCCGGAAGCACCCATGGTTCCCATGACGACAAGATCAATGGCCTCATCGGCAACAAGTTGTTCTACATTGAACGAAAGCGAACCCGATCCTACTTGGGCAATGAACTTGAATTTGGTTTCAGCATACTTATCCTGAAGTCTTGCTGCCGTTGCGTTCAAGCTCCCTCTGACCGCATCAGTGAGATCCGGCATCATGGGAATGGGCAGATCTGCCGAATATGCTTGAATTTCAATTGACCTGAAAAGGATGAACTCGACCTGCTCACCTTCGAATAGTTGAATGGCATAG
>CAMCFW010000189.1 GCA_945874195.1 Chryseobacterium gleum | reverse complement strand
CGCAGGTGGCCGATGTGAAATTCGGGGCTGCTCAGAAACGGGGCGATGCTAGCATCAATGGCAAGGCGGCTGTGATCCTCACGGTGGAAAAGCAACCTGCTTTCAGCACCATAGCCCTTACGGACGAGGTGGAGAAGGCCTTGATAGGTCTACAGCCCTCGCTGCCCAAGGATGTGAAGCTCAACCCACACATCTTCCAACAGAAGAGTTTCATCGTGGCCTCGCTCAGCAATCTGGAAGAGGCACTGCGCGATGGGTTCATTCTGGTGGTCATCATCCTGTTCCTGTTCCTGCTCAATTTCCGCACTACCATCATCACGCTCACGGCCATTCCGCTGTCGCTGGTCATCACGGCCATCATCTTCAAGCTGTTCGGGTTCAGCATCAATACCCTCACGCTGGGCGGCCTCGCCATTGCGATTGGCGAACTGGTGGATGATGCCATTGTAGATGTGGAGAATGTGTTCAGGCGCATCAACGAGAACCGCCATGCCGAAGAGCCGAAACCGCTGCTCAAAGTGATCTACGATGCCAGCAGCGAGGTGCGTAACTCCATCGTCTATGCCACCATCATTGTGGTACTGGTGTTCCTGCCGCTGTTCTACATGCAGGGCATGGAGGGCAAGATATTCGCCCCACTGGGCATTGCCTATATCACCTCCATCATCGCCTCGCTGTTCGTTTCGCTCACCGTTACGCCTGCGTTGTGCTCCTATCTGTTGGGAAAAGAGCAAAAGACAATTGGGAATGAGCAATTAGCAATTAGCAATTGGCAACGCATGAAGCAGAAGAAGGGCTTGCGCAGACTGGTTGCCTTTTGCCTTCTGCCTTATTCCTACATCAAGAACATGGATCACGAGAAGGAGAGCGATCTGGTGAAATGGTTGAAGAAACACGACACCCGCCTATTGCATTGGGGTCTGGACCGTCCAAAGACGATCATTGCTGCCGCCATTGTGCTCATTATTGCGGCCATCAGCATCGTTCCATTTTTCGGGACGGAGTTCCTGCCGCCCTTCAACGAGGGGTCGTTCACCATCAACCTGTCCACCCCGGCCGGAACATCTTTGGAGGAGAGCAATAAGATAGGCACCATGGCCGAAGAGCTGATGCTCGAAGTGCCCGAAGTGCTGTATGTGAGCCGCAGAACAGGCCGTGCAGAATTGGACGAACACGTGGAGCCGGTTTCCAATTCGGAGATCGATGTGGAGCTGAAAAAAGACCTCGATCGCAGCCGCGATGAGATCGTTGCCGACATCCGCGCCAAGCTCGACATCCTCAAAGGGGTGTCTGTGAATGTGGGACAGCCTATTTCGCACCGGCTCGACCATCTGCTTTCGGGCGTGCGGGCTCAGGTGGCCATCAAGATATTCGGCCCGGACCTGACCGATCTGCGCACCAATGCCAACACCATTGCCGAGATCATAAAGGCTGTGCCGGGCGTTGTGGACGTGCAGATAGAGAAACAGGTGATGGTGCCTCAGCTTCTCATCAAAGTGAACCGCGAAGCGCTTCAACGCTATGGCCTCCAGGCAGGCAAAGTGGCCGAAGACCTGGAGATATTCTACAACGGAAAAGTGACAGGACAGATCATTGATGGCAACAAGACCTTCGACATCCTGCTGCGCACCACCGATGAAGAACGCACCAACATTGAGGCCATCCGCAACACGCTGATCGATGCGCCCGATGGAACCCTCATTCCCTTGCAACAGATAGCCAGCATAGAGAACACCACCAGCATCAACAGCATCATGCACGAGAACACGCAGCGCAAGATCACGGTGAGCTGCAACGTGCAGGGCCGCGATCTCGGCACAACCGTGCTGGAGATTCAGCAAAGCATAACCGACAACGCCACCCTGCCCGAAGGTTATTTCGTGCAATACGGTGGGCAGTTCGAAAGCCAACGCAACGCATCGCAGCTCATCCTCTTTCTAAGTCTGTTCTCCGTCATCGGTATTTTCCTTGTGCTCTATTCCCATTTCAAATCGACACCTATTGCGCTCCAGATCATGCTCAATATACCACTGGCACTCATCGGTAGCGTTATTGCCGTGATGCTCACAGGCGGCACATTCTCTGTCGCCACGATGGTCGGTTTCATCACCTTGACGGGCATCGCATCGCGCAATGGCATCATGATGATCTCGCACTACATCCACCTCATCGAGCACGAAGGTGAGACCTTCTCCAAGGCCATGATCGTCCGCGGATCCCTTGAGCGCCTCGTCCCCGTCCTCATGACCGCCCTCGTGGCCGCCCTTGCCCTCATTCCGCTCACCCTCGACCCTCAGGCATCCGGCAAAGAGATCCTTTATCCCGTTGCCACCGTCATTCTTGGTGGCCTCATCAGCAGCACGTTGCTGGATATGATCGTGACGCCTGTGGTGTTCTATGTTTTTGGAGAACGGGCGCTGCGGAATATGGAAAAGGCGAAAAGCAGTGGGAGTTGGTAAGGATTGGGGGCAGGAATAGAATCGAGTAGTGGTGGTGCAAGGAATGGAGAGGCATTCAATGCATCTCTACGTGTGACGAGACGTCACGATGTATGACTTAATACGTGTCAAGAGAAGAAAGGATAACCCGACCATGGTTAACCCTTTATCAGTCTGCATTAACTTCGGTCAACGATTCATCTTTACGTGCTTGAGATACATACATAATACAGACTGCGATTATGGCCAATGCAAGAAGTATCCATGCCATTCCGTTGCCTGAACGAGTGACTCTAGACAATTGCTCAAAAGGTTGGTATGCGAGTTCGATGGTGTTCATGGTTCTGGTTTGACGGATGAAAGAATGATTTCAAGGACATCAATGGGGTGGTTCACCTGCTTTTGAATCACGCTGCCATCTGACATTCGCATGTCCATGGTTTTGCCTTGATGGCACCTGAACAATGGGCCGAGCATTGCGACCTCGTATTCTGCCAATCGTGAGCGGCTGTCCTCAAGCTGTTCTTGTAGCTCTTCCATTTCATCGTTCGATTCGAGGTGTGGAGCAGATGCAGCCCAACGGTTAGCGCATATGTTTTCCACGTACTCGCTGAGCGAGATTCCTGATTCCACTGCTTCAGTCAGAAGCTCGTGTTTAATGTATGGGTCGCACTTGAACCCGATGGTGACTTTTGCCATGATGTGGATTTTGGGAGTAAAGGAATATCAACCCACAAAGCCACTTCTCAGATAACGAAGGTTAACCTCGGTTGACCACAGTTAATCACGGTTAACCGTTTGTTAACCAAAGGGTTTACCAACGAATCGGGTGTTTCCTTCAACCGTTGACCATGGTTTACCAGAAGGGATTTCAATCATGGACGCCCATGAATACTGCGTTCATGGAACTACATGGCCATCCATGGATGGTTTATGGTTTCATGGTTCCCCAAGGTGCTCCATTATGAGGGCAACTTGTTTTGGAGTGAGGATTCGCTGTCCATGTGCAAGGTCAAGATTTGGGACACGCTTCAACCATTCCCGTAGGGTAGAGATATGGACTCCGTAGGCAATAGCCATTTGACTCTTGGACATGGCTTTGGTTTTTGGCGTGTTCATGGCATCGGATCAGAAAGGGTTCGTTTCCCATGGATCTGGGAAGTTTATGTCGTCCCAGGTGTTTTCGTTAACCGAATGCCCATCTATTGGCGTATCGGTTTTCGTGCTGGTGAACTGATCCAGCTCAAACCTCAGCAGGTAGTCGGCAAGGTCTAAACCGTTTGCCCGTTCATCCTCAGTGGCATTATCTTCCAGCAGCCTGTTCACTGTGACCTGTGCGCCTGCTTCCCACAGTCGGTCCCCAAGGTGCCGCCATTCGGTAAAGGCTCCAAGATCAGGAAATAGCACAACCTTACGGCCTCTCAGTACACTGGTAACGGTTGCATCCGTTTTCCATCGGCAACCGTTCTTTCCGCCAGTTGCCAGCCATTCAAAATCAGGAAAATAGATGCTTGCGACAATCGCTGTCTTTTCACTTTCAACAATTGCTACCGGGTCACTAGGTCGGTTGGACAAAAGGTGTTCACCGAAGAAACATTGGCACAAATTATAATCCTCCAATTTCAATACTCGGTGAACCCATGTAACTCGATTGGTGGGGACTTTAACGCGGTGCCCATTGGTATCGTATTGCATGATTTTTCCGCCACGTATGCGCCCGCTGGAATCCACCTGCCAGAACACATTCGCCCCGTCCCAATGTTTGGACGCTCCAAGATGGTAGTCCCTAATTGCATCGGCTGCCAAGTCCGCACCGAACCTTTTGAACAGCCATCTGGCAAACGTGCTCCGGTGGCCGTGCCGAACACTTGCAGCCATGATGTACGATGAAATGAAGCTGGGCGGTGGAGGCGGCATGGTCACGGGTGCGAAGGGTGCGGACGTGCTGCCAAGTTCTGAGCGTGTCGGTTTGCTCCAGTATTGGCATCGTTGCTCCCTGTCGCAACGACCCAGATGTGCGGCCATCCTGTCACCTGTGGAGGTGTCCACGTACCGCGTGAAAGTCCGCTTTCCGCAAGCTGGGCAACGGTGCTTCTTTCCGCCTGTTTCAAGTTGGTATCGGTACGCTGTGCGCTGCATCTTCTGTGAACTGGTTTAGTAGGTTAAACTTGTAGAATGCCTTGGGGCTGTTGTCCGCCCCGTCTCTGATTATGTAGCCTTCTGTTGCATACCATTTGGCGAACTCCTTGGCTCTGTTGTCGCCCATCTTCTTTCCCAAGGTTGCAAGACTCGTTTTCAGTTGCCGCCACAATTCAGCATACTTAGGTTGCGGTATCTTCTGAAAAACCTCCTCCAGTATCGCCAAATGGGTTTCGTGTGAAATCTCTGAGGGTGTCATGCCCTTCTGTGTTTGGTATTTCTCCGCTGTCAGTTCCCAATGTTCAACCAATCGCGGCAAACTGTTCTCATCTATGTCGAAGGCGAACGGCTCAGGTTCTTTGTCCCTGCAATACTCCGCTTCGACAATAGAGTAACCGCTGGCTTCATCCTTAGTGATTGAAAGAACGGTTTCGGCCTTGTTCACCAATTCGCTGCCAAGGTGTCCCCGTGCATTGTTGTCGCCTTTGTTCTGGTGAAGGACTGTCATTAAGTGAAACTGCTGCTCCTCTGTCCATTTCAGAAAGTAGCTGCACAGTTCGGTGGCCTGCTCTTCATCGTTTATAGAGGTCACGAGGTCACGCGCCCCGTCAATTACCACAAAGCCAAGGTTCGGATCATTGGCTATGGCCGTCCGTATCAATTCCACGCGCTCCCCTGGGCTGTACTTGCGTAACCCATACGCTTTGAAGTTGGGCGGTG
>CAMCFW010000188.1 GCA_945874195.1 Chryseobacterium gleum | reverse complement strand
TGCTGTCCTAGCCCGACCTCTACAGGATCAAAGATTCCCGTTGGGTCAATGATTCCCTCTCCGGTCCATTCGCCACCCGCTGGAAGTGCCGCCAGTTGTATCGGGTCGCCAACTTCGCAGACCGATGTGTCGAACATGGTGTTTTCATGTACGGTCATAACCATGCTGTCGATGCATGTGTTGGCATCGTAATACAAGGTGTGAACGCCACCACCTGCAACAGATGGTGTGAAGTGCCCCGGGCCGAAGTTGTCGGTTCCAGGTCCGGTCCAAGACCCACCACCTGGATAGCGGTGAATCCCTACCCAGTCGAGTGTCAGCGCTTCGTCATAGAGGCAGAATTCGAATGCGTCCCAAAGAATGGCGGTCTGCTGAACGTAGATGACCCGTTTGTCGGAACATCCATTCACCGTGTAGGTCAATGTATCGTTGGTCGGATTTGGGGCTATGGTCGGGTCATATAGTCCAGAGATTGAAACTCCGATCCCGCTCCAAGCGCCACCTGCTGGGGTTCCGGTCAGTTGAATGGGGTCTTCTTCGGGGCAGATCACGTAGTCACTTCCTGCATCGATTCCTGTGACGGTCACATCAACGGTTTCTGAACATCCGTTGATATCGTATGTCACCGTATGCGTTCCGGGTCCTGCGATCGCTGGGTCGTAAGAAGCCCAATACCAATTGGTGACCCCGGTTCCGCTCCATGATCCCCCGAACGGGGTTACACTGAAATTGAACGGTGGGTCGGACTGACACACGGTCATGTCAGCTGGCATTGAAATGTTCTGCACGTTCACCTGTTTTGTGTCCGTGCAACCATCGGCAGTCGTATAGGTAATGGTGAAATTTCCAGCGGACGAAGGCGTGAATATTCCGTTAGGAGTCGTATTCGGTCCAGACCAAGTTCCACCTGCGGGATAACCGTTTGTGAGTTGGAACGATGCGGCATTCGGACACGATGCCTGATCATATCCGGCCCACACCTGATAGACCGTTGATTGCACCGAATCGCTACATCCGTTCAGATCGGTATAATATGTCCACGGGGTTCCATTGCCCGAATCGGGTCTGAAAACTCCTATCGGGTCGTTGATGTGAGAACCGCTCCAAGCGCCTCCGGCCGGATTGGCCGTGATGGCGAACGGAGCCTGATTCTCGCAAACGGCTGGAATCGGGTCAATAACGGGAGGTTGGATCACCGTTATGGTCGTCTGGTCGCTGGCTGAGGCTGCAGGGCCTGCATCGCTGACCGTTACCATATAAGTGGTGGTGACTGTCGGACAAACAAGGTGGGGCCCGGCCGAATTGGGCAACCCATTGCTCCAAGCATAATTGTAAGAATTGGGATCACCACCTGTTACCTCCGCCCAGATTTCAACACAATCGCCTTCGCAAACGGTCAGGCTTTCTTCAAATAATTCTACTTGAAGTGGACAGTCATTAACGGTCAAACTCCCTTCTACTTCAAGAGTGAATTCGTTGTCGCAATCATCCGAATAGTGGTAAATGAACTCAAGTGAATAGGTGGCACTCTCGTCCAATCCTGGACTCAACGTAAGTTCGAACTGCGTTCCTTCGCCTGCGTTGCAATTCAGTGGATTTACATTGCTGATCGTTTGACCACCGGAAAGCGTGAATGCTGTAGGATAGACCGAGTCGCACGGTACGGGCGTGTCGAACTGCATCACAACGACCTCGGTGCTACATGTCGGTGTGCTCGGGTCGAAGACAACAACAGGTGGTTCGGGTTCTTCCACTTCCACCTCCCAATAGGCCAGCCAACCTTCGCAAGCGACTCCAAACACATCTGATTCCCAATGCACGGTGAGGCAGCCTGATGTTGCTGTTATCGAAGGCGGTAGATCCTGACCCGAATGAGGGCTTCCGATCTGAGGTGAGTTCACGGTCGGGCCGTCATAGAACGTGATGATATCGTAACCGGCCTCCGAACAGAATTCGAAGAAGGTCATGTCGATGCTAATGGCGTTGGGCACACAGATGGTGAAAACGCGGTCTTCGCCATGCCCGTAATCCTCCCCGTTCAGCCCCGCACCGCTATCGGTAAAATAACCCTCGCAATCATCGGTCGTAATGTCGGTAACAAGCGGGTAGGTGGCCTGACCCACAACCGACAGGCTGATGAGAAAAAGCGCAAAGAACAGATATGGCGCGATACGAAGGTTCAAGGCCTGTAAACCGTGATGGTGTCTGTTTCGACCAACTCGCTCCAATTCCCATCGCGGTCCTGTATCGTCACTTCGAACTGTAGCCTTTCGACCGTATCATTTCCAAGTATGAAGAGGTTGTTCAACCTAACTGAAAGTCGGCCTGTAATTGGCACGTTGGCGTCAGTGGGCGCCAATGGCAGAACATGGTATAGGTCTTCGAACTGCAATCGGCTGTCCTTTACGCTCAATGACGTCACGTTCGGGTCGGGGTGGCCCAGATCGCCATTGTGGTCGTAGTAATCAAAACTGATGGTGACGGTATCGGTGAACTCTTCGACCACCATCGGTTCAACCGTTAGGTTCGTTATTTCGGGAATATCGGAATGCTCCTGCTCGCAGGCTGCAAGCAACGATGCGACCGCGATCAGAACGTAGGTCAGTTTACGAACTTCCACGAGAAATACTTTTTGATGTAAAGCATGCTGCCGTCCTGCGGAATCTCGGTAGTGTCCGGTTGAACAGGGTCTTTAAGATACACGCGCAAGTAGTAGGTCGTGTCCAGATCGGCTGGAAAAGAACTGGCATTGAAGCTGAACTTGTGCTGAAAATCATCCTGATCTCCCAAGAAATTCTCATGCATTTCTGCCGTTCCCAGCAACTGTAGGTTGTAACTGGTTGCGATGGTGTCGAACTGGTCGATCCTTCCGCTCATTTTCACGTTGGTGTAGGTGAAATTGGCGGGCGATGTCTCAAAATCATTGATCGCAAACCACACATCAACGTTCTGCGAACCGAGCGGCACTCCGATGCGGTCGCTGATTTCACAAGGGTTGCCATCGGCCTCAGCATAGATGCCGGAAATTCCGGGTTGCTGGTCGTTGGTGCTGGGCGCGTTTCCGAACATATCGAGCGCACCGTTCATGATCCACGTGCTGATGTTCGCCAAATGTTCCGATTTGTGCTGATTCCACTCAGATTCTGGGTCGTAGAAGGCATCGAGTGGCATAATACCCGAAATGCCGTCAATGTCTTCATTCAGTCGAAGCCACATGATGGATTCCGAAAGGCTTCCGGGTTTTACGCGGTATTGATACGTTCCTGCCGGGTTGTTCTTGACGATGGGATGATAGACCAACGTGTTGTATGAACTTTCGATGGTGCGGAAATCCGGTTCGAATGTTCCGTCATGACAGCCCGAATTGGCACACGTGGGCTTGAATATGTCGCGGTGAAGCCCAACGAAACTTGTCGGGTCGACCTCTGCAATGTCCGAAGTATCGGGTGGCGGAAGATTGTCGGGGTCGTCAAACGGATTCTCTACGTCTTTAGAGCAACTACTGAGCGCAATGACGATGGTCACTAGATATGGGAAGATCCGTTTCAAATCCTGTCGAATAAAGATTGAGCAGTGGACGAAATGAGTCCGCTTCCCATTACATCAGCCTTGAATCCGAGTATCTCGGCAATGGTCGGGCAGTTGTCGGCTGTTTCACCGAGCTGATTGCCAACTCCACCGATCACGAGGTTTGATGGCACGTTCGGGCCGACCATCTGTGTGAACACTCGCTGCGTGTTGGCGTCCGAGTGGTCGAAGGCACGCCAATCGTTGGTGTCCTTTATCGGGTTTGGGTTCAGGTTGCGGCCACATTCCGGTGACACCAGCATGACGGTGTTGTTGGCCATTTCCGGAATCTGGTTCACTTGATTCCAAATATGCCCAACGGCATGGTCGGCACGGTGCAGCGCGGCCAGATAACCCGTGTAATTGCTGTGACAACCGTCCACCGCACCGAGGTTAACAACCGTCAGGGTCGGCTTGAACCATTTCATCACCTCGACCGCATAGGCCACCGTGTTCAGGTCGCCATTGTCAGAAACGGGTGGTTTGGCAATGTTTCCGCCCAGACTGTACATCTGACGGAGGAAGAGTTTGATATTCTGCTTCTCTTCTTCGGTATTGTAAATGGTTTCGATAGTACCACCCACGTTCTCGAAGTTATTGTCGAGAAAATACTTCATCTGATAAATAGGATCGAGCTCTTCTTCGGGGTGATAGATCTTGGCGTTTGATAGATGTTCCAATCCCTGCGACCCGAACGTGATGGTCGGTGCAAGGAAATTCGCGCCATAGGCAGCCCCATAACTTGGGTGCTGGCTGTAATTCATGAGGGGGGTAGAATTGCCGATACCATTCCCAACAAACCAGACCTTGGAGGCCGATGCACCCAAATGTCTTCGGGTATATTCGAAAATGGTGGGATTGATAGGTTTCTGTCTGAGTCCTTGAGAATAAAGCGTGTTGCCCTGAAGCAACGCGTTCATTCCACCATAATGGCCGGCATGACTGCTTCGCACCTCGCGGAAGAGCGTGCCTTGCTGTTGGAGTGTCGACCCAAGTATCTGAGGAATGGGCGTATCACCGGCCAAGGCCCCATCCGTTCCGTAAACGATCTTCTGGGTCGGTGGCGTGCCGCTCAACATGTTGTACATGATATTCCCTTCAACCGGAATGCCCTGACTTTGGCTGAGATAGGTCTGCTCCACGCTTTCCTGCTGACGGACTCCACCGGCAAACATGACCATTACCACGTGCTGAGCCAACTGAGCTCCCGTGGCGGCAAACAGTCGTCCCGAAGGAAGAATGTATGGTGCCAGAAACGCGCCCGTTGTTGCCGCAGCCGCCTTCTTAATGAATCCTCTTCTTTTCATCAATAGTATTGATATTCGTTGGAAAGGGCGAACGAGAAATACACCAGTTCGGGTCGAACATTGGGATTGGTGCTGATGTAGTTCTTGAAATACTGCCGCTCTGCCTCGGTTGGGTTCCGCACTAGAAAACGGTTATAGGTTTCGGTGATGAAACCATCAATATCTGCACGCATTTCCTCGTTTGACGGAAGGATCACACCGCCCTGATTCATATAGTTGCTGATGAGCACTTCGTGCACCAGGTCCTTATCACCGATCGATTGAACGCATTCGCTTGCTTCGTAAAGGTCATCGCTCGAAAGTGCGGTCTGGAAGAGATTGGCGTAGAGGATGGCAATGTACTGCTGATCTGATTTCAGCTTGGTCTTGTTTGCGTTGGGCGGAAGAATGGTTTCTTCGTTCACCTCGTAAAGCTTGTCCTTTTCACAACCGCTGAT
>CAMCFW010000187.1 GCA_945874195.1 Chryseobacterium gleum | reverse complement strand
ACACCATAACTGACCAAAGAGGCTGAGGATCGCCTCATCCTTTTTTGTTTCTTTTATATCCAATGAAGAAAGGGTTACTCCGCAAACGGAATATCGCACTGCTGATCAAACTACTGATCGCCTTTGTTGCGCTATGGTTCATTTACCGCGAAGTGCAGCTCAAAGATCAGGTCATCGATCTTGAAACAGGAGTGCGTTATCTGTTCAGCCTTTCGCAACTGCCGCTGCTCCTGCTATTGATCCTATTGATGATGATGAACTGGTGGCTCGAAGCAATGAAATGGCGACTTCTGATTCAGCACCTGGAACCAATTTCCATGTGGCGCTCCATGAAAGCGGTACTATCGGGGGTGACCATTGCCATTTTCACCCCAAACCGGGTGGGCGAATACGGAGGTCGGGTGTTCCATCTTAACCAAGCAGATAGGATCGATGCCGCTCTGCTCACCATCGTTGGAAGTTACGCTCAGCTGGTGGTAACGATCACCACCGGGATCATTGCTGGTGTCTTCTTCATCCCCACTTATGTCGGTCTGGGCCCCATCACGCCCATGCAGTATAATCTGATCGGTCTGCTGCTTTTCGGGGTGTGCGTTTTTCTGGTCATTCTATTCCTCAACACACGTTTGCTTACCGTTATTCTCAATTGGCTTCCTATCCCGAAAAGACTTGACCATTACGCGCAGGTATTTCAGTATCACAGCTTTTCAACCTTATGGAAAGTGTTTTTGGCCAGCTTAGGACGGTACGTGATCTTCACATTTCAATTCTACCTGCTGCTTAGAATCTTTCATATCGAAGTAGGATACGTTCCAGCGGTTATGATGATCTCGCTCACCTATTTTGTAATGACCGCCATACCGACCATTGCCATCACCGAGCTGGGAGTAAGAGGTTCGGTGGCGGTCTATTTCATCGGACTTCTAACAGCCAATGTCAGCAACATATTCATGGCCAGTTCCATGCTTTGGCTCATCAATCTGGCGGTTCCCGCGCTTATCGGAGTAGTGTTCATCTTCCAACTGCGGTTCTTCCGAAAATCGGACTGATGATGGCCGCATTTGCTCCCTATCTATTGGCAGTGGCCTATCTGGTAATTGCTGCTTATGCCGTAATGATCATCTACGCTATTTCGGGTTGGAGAAAATTGGAATTTGCTGAAGAAAAACCACCCCATTTGGCCGTAAGTGTGCTGGTGGCGGCCCGAAATGAAGCGCTGAACATTGAAGCATTGATCCGTGATCTGTTCGAACAAAAGTATCCGACCGATCTGTTTGAAGTGATCGTGATCGATGATGGTTCGGAAGATGACACCCTTTCCATTTGCCAAGGTTTGCAGCAGCAATTCCCCTCACTGAAAGTACTTTCGAACACCAAGGGAGAAGGCAAAAAAGCTGCGTTGATCCACGGCATTGCCCTAGCACGGTTCGATACCGTTGCCACCGTGGATGCCGATTGCCGGGTCCCCGAATTCTGGCTGGCCAGCCTGAACGACCACTGGAACCCGGGAACCACCAAGATGCTTCTGGCCCCGGTCGTACTGATACCGAACGAATCGCTGTTCCAACAGATCCAATCGTTGGAAATGCATGCCACCATGGGGCTTACCGGTGGTTTCGCTGCGCATGGAAAACCTATCATGGCAAACGGGGCCAATCTGATCTATGATAAGAAGACATTCAACGAGATCGGTGGTTTCGGAACGGGCAAAAACCCATCGGGAGACGATGTGGTCACCATGTTGAACATCAACAGAAAATGGCCTGGCTCGGTGCAATTCGTTCCTCATTTTCAGGCCGTTGTATCCACAGCCGCACAGCCGAACTTCTCTTCGTTCTGGCAGCAGCGGAAACGTTGGCTCTCTAAAAAGAACAGCTACACCGACAATTGGGTGAAAGGCGTGGCCGTTGTCACCTATCTCGGCAATTTGGCAGGATTCATTTCGCTGATTGTCCTTGTTTTTGCCTTCGGAAGCTATTGGTCTAACCATCTGATGTGGGTGCTTTTCATCAAACTGATCCTCGATCTGGCACTCATCCGAACCGTATCGCGCGATATTCAACCCTATTGCGGCATATCGCATGTGCTTTTTGCTGAGATCTTCATCGTTGTGTATATCAGCCTGCTTGGCATCTTCGGCAATTCAAGAAACTATATTTGGAAGGGTCGTTCAATAACTGTGGATGAATAAGGAAAAAGGAACATCTCTTGGTCAATTGGCCTGGCACAGGTTCAAGAAAGACAGCGCGGCCATCATCGGGTCGGTGGTCATTCTGATGGCCGTGGTGATCGCTTTTCTTGGACCCCTCATTGCTCCCGATGGAAGTCCGCACGCCAATAGGCAACATGTTGAATTGGCGGCCAAAAAACCAGGTTCGAGCTTCATGTTTCTGAAAATTCCACGTTCGTTTGTTTCGGCCGATGACCTTTCTGACAGATTGCTTGTGGGCAGACAAGAGGTCTATTCATGGATTCCTATCCATTCGCATTCTTTCTCGAACGATACGCTGATAGTTGAACGCTACACGGGCGACACGCCCAACGATGGCGAGGTGGTCCGATACAGCTTCTCAACCTTGAAAGCAGAAGGAAAAACGGCACAAGAGATTGAGCGAGAACTCATTGAAACCCGCACATTCTGGCTAGGCACCGACCGCTTTGGCCGCGACCTACTGAGCCGCATGATACTTGGCACGCGCATTTCGTTGAGCATCGGTCTAGTGGCAGTCATCATATCATTGCTCATCGGAATATTGATGGGTTCGCTTGCGGGTTTTTTCCGTGGATGGATCGACAATGTGGTCATGTGGTTCGTCACGGTGGTATGGAGCATTCCGCTGCTGCTGCTGGTCATTGCCATCACCTTGGCCATGGGAAAAGGCTTTTGGCAAGTGTTCATTGCGGTTGGTCTGGCCATGTGGGTAGATGTGGCGCGAATCGTCCGCGGGCAGATACTCAGCATCCGCGAGAAAGAATTTGTAGAAGCCTGCCGCGCCTTGGGATACTCGGGATTCAGGACCATCGTCAGGCATATTCTGCCAAACATCATGGGGCCGGTCATCGTCATTTCGGCAGCCAATTTCGCCTCTGCCATTCTCATAGAGGCCGGGCTGAGTTTCCTCGGCATCGGGGCGCAACCGCCCATTCCAAGTTGGGGTGCCATGATCAAAGACCATTACGGCTACATCATCATGGACAAGGCCTATTTGGCACTCATTCCCGGAGCGGCCATTTTGCTGATGGTGTTGGCCTTCACACTGGTGGGCAATGGGATAAGGGATGCGCTTGATGTGAAATCGACAAAATGAAAAAAGCCGCCTACACCGCTCTTGCCCTGATCATCGCCCTGTGCATTGCCTACATGCTTGGGCCGAAAGCACCCGATCCGAACCTCGACCCTACTCCAACCTCCATCGCCATTCACATCGATTCGCTTGACGGTTGGCTTGCCCATCGCGAAAGCGGGTTCAAGACCCTGAAACCGAACAACGAGGCCCGAATCGAGTGGTACAACGATTCGGTTGTGGTTACCGAATACGCCATTGTCTACCTACATGGGTTCACCGCTTCGCGAGAAGAAGGAAACCCCGTGCACCGCGCCTTTGCCGCCCGCTTTGGCTGCAACCTCTACTTGCCCCGCCTCCACGGCCACGGTCTGCAAACGCCCGACCCGATGATAGACATCACTCCTGAGAATTACCTTGCCTCGGCCAAAGAGGCCATTGCCGTTGGAAAGACGATCGGGAAAAAGGTGATCGTGATGTGCACCTCCACGGGCGGCACGCTCGCCATTTACCTTGCTGCCCACGACCCCGAAATTGCTGCCCTCATCTGCTATTCGCCCAACATCGACATTTTCGACCCCAATTCCCACGTGCTTACCAAACCGTGGGGGCTGCAACTGGCGCGCTTGATAAGTGGTGCCGAGTTTCGGCAATATGAAGCCTCTGAGGAATTCAACCGCTATTGGCAGACCAAGTACCGATTGGAAGGGCTTGTAACCGTGCGCTCGCTCATTGACCACACCATGACCCCCGAAACCTTCGCCCGCATCAAGCAGCCCGTGTTCGTGGGTGCCTACTACCAAAGCGATGCGCAGCAGGACAGTGTGGTATCCGTGCAGGCCATGCGCCAGATGATGCCGCAACTCGGCACGCCCGAAGACAAAAAACACATGGTCGAATTCCCCGTTGGGGCGCACGTGCTCACCAACCCATTGCGCTCCAAGGATGTGGAAAGCGTGCAGCGCGCAACGTTCTTTTTTGCAGAGGAGGTGATGGGGATGAAGCCGAAGAATTGAAGGGTACGGCAGATTTTTTCTGCCCAATAACTTTCTGAACTTTTTTTCGATACCTTCGATACCCATGATGGACAAGCGACAAGCGACAAGCCAAGCAATGGCAGTTACTTCGCGGTCAGGACACCCTTAAACTACGGTTTTACCCCCTCCTGCACGGTCAGGAGACCATTAAACTATGGTTTTGCCCCCTCCTGCGCGGTCAGGAGACCATTAAACTATGGTTTAACCCTCCTCTGCGCAGTCAGAACAGGCCAAAACCACAACTTCAAGCACAGTAACCCCCTAAAATCAACATACCATGTCCAGATTGTATAGACCCGAAACAGACGCCCAACGTGTAAAGGCCATGCAGGCCGCCAAGGCAAAGTACGATGCAACCCCTGCCACCCAGCGGGCCTTCGGTGCCGATACCTACACGCGGCTGGTTGATTTTCTGCCACCCTACCTTATAGAGATACAGGAGCGCGGCACAGCATTGAGCCAACAGTCGCAGGCTGTGTCGGCCATCAATCCGCAACGCAGGAAACTGCGGCTCTACGTGTCGCATTTCATCATTGGCCTCGACAATGCCATTCTGCGCGAAGAGCTGCCCGCTTCAGACCGCGCTTAGTATCAATTGGCCGTAAGCGGCGGCGCCAGGCCAAAGCTGACCACCGATGAAGACCTCATACTGTGGGCAAACAACATCATATCGGGCGAGGCCACGAGGGTCACTGCTGGCGGCACCGCGCTCAGCAATCCTACAGCGGCACAGGTTCAGGCCAACCTCACCACATTTCAGCCGCTCTATGATACGCTCTCTGCCCGAAAATCGGCCTACGACAGCGAACAGGAGGATGTGGCCGCCCTATGGGAAGAGGCCGATGACATACTGTCCGACATTTGGGACGAAGTGCTCTTCACCTACCGCAAGGACGAAGCGCCCAGCATGCGCAGAAAGGCCCGCGAATATGGCGTAACCTATCGCCTCGGTACGGGAGAGCAACCTTCGCCTGACGAATTCTCGGTCGATG
>CAMCFW010000186.1 GCA_945874195.1 Chryseobacterium gleum | reverse complement strand
CCCGTAAAATGGAGCACGGAAACGAAGCGTATCAGCGATACTGAAGCCGAGCTGATCTTCACTGCCACAATTGAGAAAGGCTGGCACCTTTACTCGCAATACATCGAAGGCGATGGACCCGTTCCCACATCCTTCAACTTTCAGGAATTAGGCACAGCAAAACTTAAGGGCAAGGTTACCGAAGGAGAAGGCCACCGGGAAATGGACCCCAATTTTGGAATTGAGCTCAAATATTTTGAGACCAAGGCGAAATTCGTTCAGAAGGTCACAGTTTCGGGCGCTGCCACAACCGTTAAAGGCGAGTTGGAGTTCATGGTCTGCAATGACGAGCGTTGTTTGCCGCCCGATTATCTCCCTTTCGAATTCAAGGTTCCTAAGTCGAGCACTGCTGAAGAAGCCTTATCTGATGAGCAAGGTGAGGAAGCTGCGCCTCAGATACACGACCCTGTAAAATGGGCTTTTTCCAGCAAGGAACTGGGCAATGGCGAATATGAGCTGAGCTTCAATGCCACAATTGGCGAAGGCTGGCACATGTATGCCATGAACCTGCCTGAAGGAGTGATGATGGTTCCGGTCTCTTTCCAGTTCGATACGCTTGCTGCGTTTCAACTTATTGGAACGGCAACACAACCAAATCCTATCACCGAATTCGATAGCATCGTTGGTGGCGAGTTGTCTTACTTCTACCATCAGGCCGAATTCAAACAGAAGGTGCGTTTGATCTCATCGCCAAGCAAGGTGAAGGGCAAGGTCGAATTCATGGTCTGCAACGAAAATGGCTGTCTTCCGCCCGAAATGGTTGACTTTGAATTGGAAGTGAGCGGTGAAGTGGCCGAAGCAGTTCCGTCCGAAGAGGGCAGTTTCGATCGTTCATGGATCGGAATCTTCATTGCCGGTTTCCTTGGAGGATTGCTGGCCTTGCTTACACCGTGTGTGTTCCCGATGATCCCGCTCACCGTTTCGTTCTTCACCAAGCAGAGCAAAACTCGCGCTAAAGGTGTCACCAATGCCATTATCTACGGGTTCTTCATCATCTTCATTTATGTGATTCTCGGCTTTGCGGTCACTGTCACTTTTGGGGCAGATGCGCTGAACGCGTTGAGCACCAACGTTTGGTTCAACCTATTCTTTTTCGTGCTCTTGGTGGTGTTCGCCATTTCGTTCCTTGGTGCGTTTGAGATCACCTTGCCTAGTTCGTGGGTGAACAAGGCCGATCAGGCATCGGACCGGGGTGGCATCATCGGCATCTTCTTTATGGCATTCACGCTTTCGTTGGTCTCCTTTTCGTGCACAGGGCCCATCATCGGAACGCTGCTGGTGGAAGCTGCAGTCAATGGTGGAGTGATGGGTCCCATCATGGGAATGACGGGATTCTCGTTGGCGTTGGCACTACCTTTCGGATTGTTCGCAGCGTTTCCAGGATGGTTGAATTCGATGCCCAAATCTGGCGGATGGCTGAATTCGGTCAAGGTTGTGTTAGGTCTCTTGGAACTGGCTTTGGCGTTGAAATTCCTTAGCAATGCGGATCTTGTGATGCAGGCCGGTTACTTGCAGCGCGAACTTTTCTTGGCTTTATGGATCGCCATCTTCGGAACGTTGGCTCTTTATCTTTTCGGCTTTATCAAGTTTCCGCACGATAGCCCTGTCAGCAATCTTTCCATTCCGCGTTATCTGTTCGGCCTGTTGGCCTTGGTGTTCACCATCTACCTTATTCCCGGGCTTTGGGGCGCACCCTTGAAGATCATCAGTGGGTTCCCCCCACCCAACTTCTACAGCGAAAGCCCGAACGGTTTCGGAGGTGGAGGAACGGTTTCGTCCGCTATTGCGGTTTCCGAAAATGGCGAAGTGGTGGGTGAACCTGAACATTGCCCGCACGGACTTCCTTGTTTCCATGACTATGAGGAAGGGCTGGCCTACGCCAAGGAAGTTGGCAAACCGGTCATGCTCGATTTCACGGGTTGGGCGTGTGTCAATTGCCGAAAAATGGAAGAACAGGTGTGGAGCGATCCTCGCGTTCTACAGCGCCTTCGCGAAGATTATGTGCTCATTTCCCTTTATGTGGATGAAAAGCTTCATCTACCGAAGGAAGAACAGATCGAGGTGGAAATTGGCGGGAAGAAGAAGCAGCTTCGCACAGTTGGAAACAAATGGAGCTATATGCAGGCGCAACGTTTCGGCACAAATTCTCAGCCCTATTATGTGGTTTTGGATCACAACGAAAAGCAACTTGGCCAACCGGCCGCCTACGACCCTGATATTGATAATTACATCCGTTGGTTAGATAGTGGGCTTAAGGCTTTCGAAGCTGCTAAGTGATTCTTTTCAGATGCTTGTTTTACTCCGTCTAAGGGCGTTACTTTGCGCTTGTTTAGAATCTATCTAAATAATGAACGAAATACGTGTAGGAATAGCTGATGCCCACTTCGTGGTGAGAGAAGGGTTGAAGTATGTTTTTTCGCACGATAAGCACATAAGAATTGTGGGAGAATGTTCCGATGGAAAGGACATTCCGAAGCTACTGAAGGAGAAACTGGATGTGTTGGTGTTCGATTACGACCATGCCGATTACATCTCGTTCGAAGATCTGCAAAAGGTGTTCCGTGTGGCGCCAGACACGAATGTGCTGGTCATTTCGGCCCACAACGATATGGCCACCATCAACCGCATCATACGCCAACCGATAAAGGGATTGCTTTCTAAAGAATGCAGTGAGGTTGAGATACTCAATGCCGTTCGCGCAACCTCCAAAGGGGAAAAGTTCTACTGCAATCGTATTCTAGATGTGGTGACCGAGTCGAAGAAGGAAGGTGCCAATCAGGACTGTTCCCCAACTTCGCTCTCTCAGCGCGAAATTGAAGTGATAGAATACATTGCCCAAGGCCTGACCGCAGCCGAAGTGGCCGATAAAATGTGTCTTTCGGTTCACACCATCAGCACCCATCGCAAGAATATCTTCAAGAAACTTGGGGTGAATTCAACCACTGAGCTGGTACGCTACGCACTGAAGACCGCCCTGATCTGAATAGGCTCATTTAGCTTCGTGAATTTCAGAACAAGTGTGCCATTACGGCCGTTGGATTCTATATTTACCTTTCAGAGTAAATTGACATAAATCAAACATGGGCATCGCAAAGTTTTTGGAGAAGAAGATCGTCAAACACCTGCCATCTGTGGCCAGGGCCGTGCAGCGCAGCATGAGTGACGACAAGAAGATCGACCTGATCATGACCGAAATGCGAAACGACCCCGAAATGGTGAATTCGCTTTTTCCTTACCGAGAAAAGTATACGGTGAACAGTAGAATGCCCGAAAAGTCGATGTCGAAGGAGGAGATATTGATGCAGATAAAGGAAATGCACGAGGCAGAAAGCAAGCCATGGAAAGGAGGAAAGATCTCGGGCTCCTTTTATCATGGCGATCAGGACCACTACGACTTTCTGAACGAGGCCTTCGGTTATTATTCTCAGGTCAATTCCATTCAGCGCGATGTTTGTCCTTCGCTAACCAAGTATGAGGGCGAGATCATTGCTATGACGCTTGATATCTTCAATGGCGATGCGGTCAGCAAACGAAATCCTCAACAAAAAGCATGTGGTTCGCTCACAACAGGTGGTACCGACAGCATCTTCCAATCGGTTTACGTGCATCGCGAATGGGGTGCTGACAAAGGCATCACGCAGCCCGAGATCGTACTTCCTGTCTCTGCACATCCGGCCTTCTTCAAAGCGGCCCATTACCTTAATATGAAAACGGTCATCGCCAAGTTGGACGCAAACTGGCAAGCAGACGTGGCCGATATGGCGAGTAAGATCACGTCCAACACGGTGATGATGGTGTGCTCGGCCGGAAACTACGGTCACGGCATTATCGACCCTATTGAAAAACTCTCAGACCTTGCTTTGAAACACAACATTGGGCTGCATGTGGACGGCTGCCTTGGTGGTTTCATTCTAGCTTGGGCGCAGCCGTTAGGCATTGAGTGCCCCGTGTTCGATTTCCGACTTCCGGGCGTTACGGCCATTTCTGCCGACACGCACAAGTACGGATATTCGCTCAAAGGCACTTCCACGGTACTTTTCAGCAACGAGAAGTTAAGACGCTATCAATATCACGGGGAAGTGGACTGGCCCGGGGGCGTTTATATTTCAACGGGTTTCAACGGCAGCAAATCGGGTGGACTGTTCGCTGCAACGTGGGCGGCCATGATGCACTACGGAAAGGAAGGATATATGAAGCGCGCCAATGGGATCTTTGATGTGAATCTGCGTCTCAAGAATGTGGTGCGCGCCATTCCTGAACTGAAGCTATTCGGAGATTCGCTGTTCATCACGGCCATCGGTTCTGATGTGTTCAATATTTATCATGTGAACGACCATTTGAAAACCAAAGGTTGGCGCATGAACGGTCAGCAGCACCCGAATGGATTCCATTTCTGCATCACAGGGCCGCAGATCACCAATCCGACCATTGTAGAGGATTTTGAAAAGGATCTGAAGGCGGCTGTCGAATACGCCAAGGTGCAGAAGGGCGATCCGAAATCGGCTGCGATGTACGGTGGCGCTGGGAAGGAGGTTGACCCATCGATGTACATGCCCATGCTGACCGCCTACACCGATGTAACGCAAAGCACTTATCCTTTCTAAGTCAATTAGCCCATGGATTCCACCTCAAAATGTGTCCTGTCCATTGATCTGGGTTCGAGCGGCCCGAAGGTTTCCGTAGTCGACCAAAACGGGGACATTCTGGCAACTCGGTCCGGCATGTTCGAAAGCATCTACATAGCTGGTGGCGGGGTAGAGCAGAACACGGACGATTGGTGGGCGCAGATCATGCAGCTTTCCAAAGAGGTGATTGATGAATCGGGTACGGCCAAGCGAATTGTGGCCATTGGCAATTGCGCGCAGTATTTCAGTTCGGTCCCAGTAGACAGCGATGGCAACGCAGTGCACAACGCCATCATGTGGGAGGATTCACGTGCGCACAGACACATCAGCAAGCTGATGGGCGGTTTTCCGTCCGTTCTTGGCTATAATGTGTTTAAGCTGGCGCGATGGATCTATTCTGTAGGCATTCCACCGATCATTTCGGGCGTTGACGGGAGTAGTCACATGCTGCTGATCAAGAACGACATGCCCCATGTTTGGGCAAAGACCTACAAGGTAATGGAGCCTTCCGATTTCCTCAGTTTGAAGCTGACGGGCAGATTTCAAACGAATGAGAACATCGGTTTCACCTACGCCATGATCAAGAAGGCGGGTTGGAGCAAAGGAACCTATGATAAAGGCCTCGTTAAAATTCTCGGGCTCGACATAGAAAAGT
>CAMCFW010000185.1 GCA_945874195.1 Chryseobacterium gleum | reverse complement strand
TGCCCAATCCGGCCTTCACCACCTGATCCGCTGCTTCGTAGGTCAACGTTCCCGATTTGGAAACAATGCCGATGCGTCCCTTCTTGAATACGAAACCAGGCATGATTCCCACCTTCGCACCTTCTGGCGTAATGATGCCTGGGCAGTTAGGGCCTATCAATCGGGTCTTTGTGCCTTTCAGATAGGCCGCAGCCTTGGCCATGTCGGCAACGGGTGTTCCTTCCGTGATGGCAACCACCAGAGCAATACCAGCTTCAGCGGCTTCCATAATGGCATCGGCTGCAAATGCAGGCGGCACAAAAATGATGGAAACATTGGCGCCCGTGGCTTTCACTGCATCGGCAACCGTGTTGAACACAGGTCGGTCCAAGTGGGTTGAACCTCCTTTTCCGGGCGTAACGCCACCGACCACATTAGTTCCGTATTCGATCATCTGCGAAGCATGGAACGAGCCTTCCGTGCCCGTAAAACCCTGTACAATTACCTTTGAATTCTTATCTACGAGTACACTCATGGTGTTTTTTCTTCTGTTTTAGAGCCGTCAAAAGTAGGTCATTACGAACGGATACCAAACATTAACGGCTACTTTTGACAGCTCGACTTATTCACAGTCGATCTGAGTTCAAATGGCCACTCTAAACAGTATGGACGACACCATCATGGCACTGGCCACACCTTCGGGTGCAGGGGCCATTGCGGTGATCCGTATGAGTGGAAAGGACGCATTCGCCATTGCCGATAAGGTGTTCCGGTCGATGGGAAAAAAGACGGTTGCGAAGGCTGATTCACACACCATCATCTTCGGTGACATAGTAGATGGCAACGAACTGGTGGACGAAGTGCTCCTTAGCGTTTTCCGAAATCCGAAGTCGTTCACTGGCGAAGATTCGGTGGAGATCTCATGTCACGGTTCCACATTCATTCAGAAGCGAATCCTGAATCTGTTGAGCAGGAATGGTTGCCGAATGGCCAGACCGGGCGAATATTCGATGCGCGCCTTCCTGAACCGAAAAATGGACCTTTCGCAAGCCGAAGCGGTTGCTGACCTGATCGCGTCCTCATCCGAAGCAGCACACAAGGTGGCGATGCACCAGATGCGGGGCGGTTTCGGAAACGAACTGAGAGTGCTACGCGAAGAATTGGTGCATTTCGCATCTCTTATAGAGCTGGAGCTCGACTTTGCTGAAGAAGATGTGGAGTTTGCCGACCGTACACAAATGACGACACTCATCAATCGCATCACCACCAAGATCGATCAATTGGTGGGTTCATTCGAGTTGGGAAATGTGATCAAGGAAGGTGTTCAAGTAGCTATCATCGGAGAACCGAATGCAGGGAAATCAACGCTTCTGAATACGCTTTTGAACGAGGAGCGTGCCATTGTTTCTGACATTGCCGGCACCACGCGCGACACGGTTGAAGACGAACTGGTGATCGAAGGCATCCGCTTCCGTTTCATCGACACAGCTGGCATCCGCCAAACGACCGATACGATTGAAAGCCTCGGCATTGAGCGCACCATGCTAAAAGCCGAACAGGCCGATGTGGTGCTGTTCCTGTTTGATGCTTCGACCTACACACCGGAAAGGCTCACAAGTGAGACAAACGAATTGAAGACATCAAGCAATGACCTTGAAAAACGGCTTATTCTTGTTGCCAACAAATCAGACAGGACCACGGAATCCGGCTCAGAGAAATTTGCTGATTTCAATGCGATCTCCATTTCAGCCAAAGAGAAAATCGGCATTGATGACCTGAAACTGAGACTTACCACGTTCATCAACCTTTCGGCCTTGAAGGAAGACCAGACCATTGTGACCAACACGCGCCACATTGAAGCCCTAAGCCAAGCGAAAAGTTCGCTATTGGAAGTGCTTAAAGGATTCGAGGATCATATGTCGGGCGACCTCGTTGCCATCGATATCCGAAGGGCTCTTTTCCACTTGGGTGAGATAACGGGTGAGATCACAACGGACGACCTGTTGGGGAATATATTCTCTAAGTTCTGTATCGGAAAGTAACCGACACAAAACAAACAACTAATAAACCATCATCAAACAACTAAATTAGATTCAATATAGCTCTAACAAGAGCTTTTGTAGCTCTTTTTGTTTCGCTCAACCAGCTGTTTGTTATGTCAATATCTGTACCTTCGTTGTACCTTGAGAGTGGAGGTACAAATAAATGAGGCGTTAAGCCTTTTTATTTTGCGCTTAATTGCACTTAAATAGGCTTAATAACATTTAAAGGCGCTAAATGAGTACAAATATTAGAGTACAACGTATCTGCAAGCATTGCAGTAATGAGTTCACGGCAAAAACGACCGTCACCAACTACTGTTCGCACCGATGTGCCAGTGCTGCGCACAAAGCCAAACAAAAAGCCGCTAAGGTTGACCGAAGCAATCAAGAGACCCTGCGTAAAAAGAACCAACCCATTGAAGATCTGAAAGCCAAAGAGTTTTTAGCTGTTCGAGAGGTTGCTCAATTACTTAACTGTTCTGTACGTTCAGTTTACTACTACATAGAAAGCGGAGCCATCAAAGCAGTGAATCTGGGGCAGCGCATTACAAGGGTTAAACGGTCCGAAATTGACAAACTATTTGAACAACCTAATCCCGCGCCTCCAACCGCTGAACGAACGCAATTTGATATTTCAGAATGCTACCACCTTGCAGAAGTTCAAGGCAAATATGGCATATCAGAAAGCGCATTACACAACATTATTGAACGGAACAGCATCCCAAAAATCAAAAAGGGATGGTTTGCGTACGTGCCAAAAACGGCAATAGACAAGCTCCTGAGCTAAACAAATAGAAAGAAAGCAGATGGCAATCAAAGTAAAATTGAGGCAAAAGAGAATTTCAGGCAATAGGCAAAGCCTGTATTTGGATTTTTACCCAGCTATCCCCCACCCTGAAACTGGCAAACTGACCAGAAGGGAGTTTTTAGGCATGTACATCCATGAAAAAACCAAAAACGAGTTAGACAAGCAGCATAATAAGAACACTTTGCAGATTGCTGAACAGATAAGGCAGCAGCGAGAGAACCATTTAAACAAACCTGAAATCTATACTGGCTACGAATTGGAACAGTTACGTATTCGTGAACGCGGTGAACTGAACTTTGTGGCCTATTTCAAAGAGTTGGCGGACAAACGAAAGGCCAGCAATCACGACAACTGGATTTCAGCTTACCGCTACCTTGAAACATTCACAAACGGAAGCCTAAAGTTTGCCAACCTTAATGAAAAGTTCTGCGCAGATTTCAAAGATTATTTACTCAATACCAAAAGCAACAAAAGCAGCAAAACAACTCTTGCCCAAAACTCTGCCGTTTCCTATTTCAATAAATTTAAATCAAGCCTTAAGCAGGCTTACAAAGATGAGTGCTTGTCTAAAGACTTAAATGTTAAGATTGAAGCTATTAAATCGCAGGATGTAATTAAGCAAACGCTCACGATTGAAGAACTTAAAACTTTAGCAAAAACGCCATCAGCAAGTGAGCGAATGAAAAAAGCAGCCTTGTTCTCCGCATTAACAGGGATACCATTCGCAGAAATGAAAAACCTTAAGTGGGGCCAAGTTGAAACTTCTGAAACGTTTGGCATACGTATTCAAATGAGGAGGCAAAAGTCGGAAAAGGCGTATCAAGTAAATATCAGTGAAGAAGCATACCAGCTTCTAGGTCTACCAGGAGAACCCAACGAACAAGTTTTTGATGGATTGAACAATAGGGATCGGTATCATTACTTCGAAGTTTGGCTTACTCATGCTGGAATACATAAGAAAATGACCTTTCACGACCTTCGACATACGTATGGTTGCTTGCAAATTGATTTCGGAACTGACCCGTACACTCTTCAAGGAAACATGGGACACTCTACCCCTCGCCAGACCATGCACTATGCCAAAATATCTGACCAACGAAAGCGTGAAGCAGCTGACAAAATCAAACTGGATCTCTGATGAGTAGATTTAAAAATCAACCGGAGTGGATGCAAAAGCTGATAGACAACTTGGTACTGAAGGGTCTGGCAATTGAATTTGATGAGAAGAACAAGTTCATGCATGTGCCGCCAACGGAAATAAAAATTCCAATTAAAGATAACCTTGGAAGGCTTGCATTTGCAGATGCTAAGAACCTACCAATTCTTGAGAAGGCTCTGGCTTCAGATTTCGATTTACAAGAATTTCAAAAAGTCATTGACGACTTGGTTCGAGAACTTTCTAATTCTACCACTGATTCAGTAAATGAAACTGAGTCGGTACTCAATTCGCATTTCGACTCACAAAAGATTTCAAAGAAAGTATTCGTCCAGTCGCTGGCGACCTACCACCTGATCCAACTTGTCATAGAGAATGATAGTTGGCTTGACTACATCTTGGACTACGTGGACGTCAATTTCTGGAGTTTCGGAATGCCGCAGAGCGGATATGATCAATATCTTGAATCTGTTATTTATCTTCTTAGAAAATCTGCGATATCAAATGGGAAAGTCCACCAATTAATCCAATCATTTGAGGATTTACAAAAGGGACAGTTCAACCATGCTATGAGGAATTTGCGAACCAAGGAATATTTGTTTGATGAATGGTTGGAATCAGTCCCTGATTTGGAGCATTTACAATCCGTTAAAGAAATGAGTGAAATATGGAAAGCAATTTATTGTTCATTCGGTAGTGTGGAAATAGGCAAGGCAAACCGAATTTTCAATCGTGAGACCGCTGATCAGACCATACACGATGAACTACTATCAAATCTTGACGTCATCACAAGATCCGTCATCAGGAATTCCAACATCCTTTCTCTATCCGAGAACAACAAGTTGGGCGAGTACAAGAATATCGAGCAGGAGCTAGAACACGCTATACATAAATTGAAACTAAAAAAAATAACTCACCGTTGCGACATGGGTCTTTATTCTTATGAGGTCATGTGGTTGGATTGGTTAGAAAATGAAAAGCAGTTCTATTCTAACCTTACTAATAGTCGAAACAAAGACTTACCTACATTAACGCCTAAATCGAAGGAAATCCTTGAAAACTTGAACCAGCATGGCTTCAATAATTTTTTAACAGACCACGGATATGCACCATCTAAGGTTGCTATATTAATGAGTGAACATAGCAGCATGGAATTGGTACCATTTAGCATCGCCTTATTATATGAGTTAGGTTATTTGAAGTACTTCTTGGATGAATTCTGTCGATCAAAGACTGAAAGGAGTCACAAGCTGGCCAAGATTTTCGATATGAGTGAGAGAAGGATAAAAGGTAATATCAATATCATTTCAAATTCAAATTCTAGAGAGGATCCAACCCAATACAC
>CAMCFW010000184.1 GCA_945874195.1 Chryseobacterium gleum | reverse complement strand
AACTTAAGGCTCATCATGCTCCTCTTCGTTTAAACAGGTTCATCAGTGGTTTAATGTATGACCCGTCAGTTCGTACTTCGGCCATGTCAACCCCAGACTTCATCAGCAGATCTTTCAGTTCCGCCTCAAAGCGAAGTCCGTTCGCCTTCAGCTTCGTTCTAGTTTCCCTTCTCGATGTATCGACCCATACCAACTTTCCGGTCTCGGCATCGGTTATCGGAAGCAGGCCGACATTTGGAAATTCCTGTTCCAAACTATCGAACACACGGATGGCCACCAGGTCGTGCTTCTTATTTGCCAATTTAAGTGCATCCGAATAGCCATTGTCCATGAAATCGGTAAGAAGAAAGGCAATGCTGCGCTTCTTCACCACGTTGGTCAGGTAACGTAATGCCTCGTTCAAGTTGGTTCCCTTGTGTTCTGGCGTAAAATCTATCAGTTCGCGGATGATCCGAAGAATGTGGCTTTTCCCTTTCTTCGGGGGAATGAATTTCTCTATCCGGTCGCTGAAAAATATGATTCCGACCTTGTCGTTGTTCTGTATGGCTGAAAACGATAGAACTGCACAGATCTCTGTCATCATTTGGCGTTTCAGCATTCCTTTCGAGCCAAAGTCGCCCGATCCGCTTACATCAACCACCAGCATTACCGTTAGTTCCCTTTCTTCTTCAAACACTTTGACGTACGGATTCCCAGCTCTGGCCGTAACGTTCCAATCGATGGTACGAACATCATCGCCCATCTGGTATTCGCGGACCTCGGAAAAAGCCATGCCGCGCCCTTTGAAGGCAGAGTGATACTGACCAGAAAAGATCTGATTGCTCAGACCTCGGGTCTTTATCTCAATTTTTCGGACTCTCTTTAAAAGCTCTGACGTTTCCATTCTTGTTATCGACTAGTGATGAGCGACAAGCGACACGTGGTCGGTCTGACATCTCAAATCTGAAATCTGACGTCTTTAATTACGGCACTTCGACCGTGTTCAGAATATCGGCAATGATCTCTTCGGAAGTGATATTCTCTGCCTCAGCCTCGTACGTAAGACCAATGCGGTGGCGCAGCACATCGTTGCATACCGCTCTCACGTCCTCAGGAATTACATAGCCTCTTCGTTTGATGAATGCGTATGCTTTTGCGGCTTTGGCCAGCGCGATGCTGGCCCTAGGCGAACCCCCAAAACTGATCAGGTCTTTCAATTTAGCTAGGCCATTCTGTTCAGGATATCGACTAGCAAAAACAATATCGATTATGTACCGCTCGATCTTCTCATCCATATAAACCTTTTGAACCACCTCTCGCGCTTTGATGATATCGGCCGGTGACAGAACTGCGTTTGCCTTCGGGAATTCACCAGCCAAATTGTGTCGGATTATCTGAGCCTCATCAACCTTATTTGGGTATGAAATGACCACTTTCAGCATGAAACGGTCCACTTGAGCTTCTGGAAGCGGATAGGTTCCCTCCTGCTCGATCGGGTTCATGGTGGCCATTACCAGAAATGGTTCATCAAGTTTGAAGGTGTTGTCTCCAATTGTCACTTGCTTCTCCTGCATGGCTTCAAGCAAGGCGCTTTGCACCTTGGCCGGAGCCCTGTTTATCTCATCGGCCAGAATAAAGTTGGAGAACAAGGGACCTTTTCGCACCTCGAACCCACCAGTCTTCTGGTTATAGATCATCGTTCCCACAAGATCTGCGGGCAGCAGGTCGGGGGTGAACTGAATTCTACTGAAACCCGCGTTGATGGTGGATGCCAGCGTGTTGATGGCAAGGGTCTTTGCCAGTCCGGGAACACCTTCCAAAAGGATGTGTCCCTTTGATAAGAGACCGATCAAGAGGCTTTCAACCATGTGCTTCTGTCCTACGATCACCTTGTCCATTTCCATGGTCACGATATCGACAAAGGCACTTTCCTTCTCAATCATCTCATTGATCTGTTTAATGTCTGTCATGATCTTACATTCGTTTGGTTGCGCAAAAATATATATCAGTCATAACCCTCAAACACCTGCGAAGCGGTTATGGTATTTTGGGTACGTTAAAAAGTGTTAATCTCGACATTAATAGCTAGTCAATGGCCCAAACCTTGAAATTCCGATAGCAGAAGCGTGTCCATTTCATTTGTCGGAAACCAATATGACCGGCACCAAGCACTGGGCCGTGTATGATTCCATCATCTTGCCAATCAACAATCGTAACATCATCAAGTAGCATTCTGATGTGACCCCCATTTTTCACCAACCTAATCCGATGCCATTCCTCAGAACTGGCTTGAATTCCAGCTTTTCCGACATGCACCTTGTGAAAACCGGTATTCTTGCGCAAATGGCTGAATGGTCTGTTCTTCTGTGCAGGGCTGTTGGCGTGGTAGGAGATATGATAATTGTTAATGTCGCCTTTGATGTATTGTCCGAACTTCCCGTTTCTTTTCTGGACCGAAGCATCGAAAATACTCTGGCCCGCTATGCCCTTGGACGCAAAGAAAACGATGCATAGACCAGCTTCGCGATTTTCGTTCTTAACCTCCCACTCGACAATGAAGCTGTTTGGAAATTCTTCTGGACACCAAACCACGTGGTGGCCAGACTGCCCTTCTGAAAACATGTGCATTCCTGTGGAATCGAACTCCAACTTTCCAAGCCCTTCCATTCGCCAATCGGCCATGGACTCTTCAACAAGCAACGAATTGTCATAGAGAAGCTCGCCTTTCCTGATTTCCTGTGCGAAAGAGCTCGTTGCAATGAGGCAACAAACCAGAGGCAGTAAAAAAAAATCAGATCGCCTCACCAGCTTCATTTCCGTCCTTAACCAGCGGCAAGATCAGTTTCCAAATGTGAAAGATCCATAAAATCATGCCCACATGCAATACATCGTTGTCGGAAAACCAGATTCCATTTCGCCAAAGATCCTGAGTAAAACCTAACATCATGTAACTGAAATAAGCCGCAAGGGTCGAGAACAAAATGATCCACGACCAGATATAGGACTTCAAAATTTCGGTTGGTTTTCTCAATTGTTGAATAATGTTCAGCACAAGAATGGCCACGTAGAAAGGAGCGGTGAACAACAACATCATTTCGAAGGAAAGCATCACCCTATCCGAGCTCATCAACCCTGCACCCAGCACAACGATGTACATGGGAATGTTCAGCATGGCAACCACGCTTGATATTTTGATCCATTTAGACGGAAAACAGGAATGGGCTACTGCCAAAAGAAGCGCACTAGAACTCATCACGGTCAGCAGTTCGTAGGCTATTTCCCACCAACTTGTCCAAGTGCAGTATTCGAGACCCGCACACTTTATTTCAAAACCAAAGGCCTGATAACTGATTCCGGCCACGAGTGCACCGATTCCTCCTAACAGCAAGGATATTCCCCACCAGAACCGTGCTTTTTGGCCCTGTAATGTTCGTAGAAAGCGCCATCCGACAAAAATTGAAAACAGGGCAAGAACGAAAACCAATAAACTCGATGTCGGTTGGCTGAGAACGATTCCCATCACTTCCAAGCAAGGTTGATCGGCACACCAATCAACGGCAGCCACCGGTGGATGGTAACCGATGCCCTCAATTCGGCCGCAACCACTTGCCAGTAAGCAAACAACAATGAGCGTTAGACGATATTTCAATTTACGCTTTCAATCTGAACCATTAAAGAAACCGGAAGATCAGATATCCTGATCTTCCGAAGTGTCGTTGGCCTTTTTGGCCAATCGATATTGGTAGATATTGAATATGCTGCGTTTTGCAAACCGCACCTGCTTGTCAGAATTATAAAATTTGAGGTACACATTCTTTGGCACTCCGAAGAATTCATTCACGTTCCCGTCTCCAAATGTAACCTCCAGCAGAAGACCTTTGTGGTCGTAATTGATGATGCCCGTTTCCGATGTTGTTTTCTCGAAGGCTTCGAGATTGGCTGTTTTCGTTTCGGGGGCTAAACTCACCAAGAACTTATATCCCTCAATTATCCTGCGGCTCATTTCCTCTACTTCCGCAGCCCGCTCGTCTCCTTCCTTGAACTTATCCGGATGCCATTCTTTCACCAGGTTACGATAGGTCGTCTTCAGTTCTTTGAGCGTTGTCTGCTCCGTGGCACTGAACATTTTTCTGTATTCGCCTATCCTTTTCATCCGTGTATTGGTTTAAACGCACCTGCCTTTTCGGGTGCGCGAAGGTAGTTACGGAATCAGCGTTGAAATTGAGTGATGAGAAAAATGGCAGAACACACTTCGGAACCGAAAATCAATTGATCGGTTTGATTCAATTACTCAGTAAGATTAACTGATCAACGATAGATCTTTCAACCTCGCATTTATTCTCAATGACGAAATTCAATCAATCGTGAATTGCAAATAGGTCTAACCTATTTTTTTGTCACCGGTTCTTTCTTTGACACTGCACTGGTTTTTGGCTTTGCCGGAGCGGCTGCCTTGGCCGAACTTGCCGCACTTGGTCTGGCAGCAACAGATTTTGCACTTGGCTTAACTGCAACAGATTTTGCTTTAGGTGCCGCTGGTTCCGAAGTTGAAACCTTCACATCTTTGGCAGCTGGAACAGCTTTGGTCTTCACCAATTTGACCTTTTTTTCCAGCTTTGGGGCAGACTTTTTCAATTTACCTTCAAGTCTGGCGATTTTTTTAGCCGTGCTTGCAATCTCTTTCTTGACGTATTTAGTGTAGGCTTTGCGAATTGCAACACCTTCCGAGCCCTCCAATTGTGCAGCCAGATACTTAGCATACGACACTGTTCCAGCCAATTTGAACTCCAACAATTTATGAAGCAATGACTTCTTCTCGTTCTTTTTCAATTTTCCCATGATGCTGTTCTTCTAATCAGGGTTTGAAGTTAGGAATTCACCACGACAGCAGACGCTGACCTGAAAAAACTTAACATTGGATTCAGACCGCTTACACACATCCAACAACCTTGTAAGCAGTGTAAAAAAGGAAGCTATCTGACAATAGAAATCCGTCTGGTTACGCCATTGGTTCCTATACGGATCAGGTATTCACCATCGTAAAAAGTTGATGTGTTGAGATACCAGATGGTGGTGCCTTGACTGATGGCACCTTCTGCAACTAGTTTTCCTTGCATGTCGAACACTGTTATTGGAAGATTCTGTTTGACAAGTCCGCCAATTTGAATGGCCAACAGCTCCGAAGTCGGATTTGGGAACACGTTCACGGTCAACTCATCTTCGTTCAATTCTCCGACACCTACAGAGACCACGTATGGGGTTGTTGTTTCGGTTATAGAGTTGACGATCCGGTTCGCGTAGGTGCCATAAAAAGTTGGACCCACAGCATATGGATAGGCCGAATTCCAATTC
>CAMCFW010000183.1 GCA_945874195.1 Chryseobacterium gleum | reverse complement strand
TTAATGCCTGAGAGGATGTACCCACCATTATCTACCGAAAGTTGTTTGGAAGCCAGCGCTTATTTGGCCAACATCACCCTTGTGCTTTTAGTTGTTCCTGATAGGCCAACGAAACGGATGGTGTACACGCCATTCTCTAATGGGTTCATGTCCAATTGCTCGGGGCCTGTGCCGCGAGGGTCAGGGCCAGAACGACCTTCAGTTTTTCAGCAGGATGTAGGCATTGAGCGAGGTGGCCACCAGCAACCAGACGAAGTAGGGCGCCACGAGCAGCGACCGCCATTTCATCTGTGGCATCAGCCCAAAAAGGAAATAGCCGATAAGCACCGTAAGCGAAACGATCAGCACCAGCCCGAAGGTAACCTGATGAAATTTGAAGAAGACGGGGTTCCAGGCCACATTCAGCAGCCATTGAACAGTGAATAGTGCAATGAGGGAATTCCTATTCTCGATCATTCCCCATGCTTGTGCCATATAAATGGAGAAACAGAGCATGATGGTGGTCCATGCTGCACCGAAGACCCAACCGGGTGGTGTCCACGGGGCTTTGTTCAATTCGGCATACCAGGTTCCGGTCACTTCACCGCCCATTAGGAATCCTCCGATTCCAAGGGCTGCGAAGTTCAGAACGGCAAAGATCAAAAGGGCTATCTTCATGGCAATGAAAGGTAAGGTCTTTGATCAAAGGCTTCGAACCTATGTTTTGTTCATTTTCATGCCTCTGCAGATCAGCAATTGTCAGTTTGGCCTTATTGGTTTAAGTTAGCCGCTGCAAAACCGACCAAGCCAATGACCAAACGCACTTCCATCTATGTTTCACTGGTGCTGTTCACGGTTGTGGCGCTCTTGCACTTCGTTCATGTCAACGATTGGTTGGCCTTTCCATCGGGTCTGCTCATGGGCCTGCGTTGGGCCTTTGTGGGTTCGTTGGTGGTGTTTGCCTACATGAAGCGATCGCTCACCACATGGATCCTCGTTTCGATGGCCATCGGGGTCGAGATAGGTCACGATTTTCCAGCCTTCTCGCAGAACCTACAGGTGTTGAGCAAGATATTCCTTCGGATGGTGAAGACCATTGTGGCGCCCTTGCTATTCGCCACGCTAGTGGTCGGAATTGCGGGCCACAGCAATCTGAAACAGTTGGGAAGGATGGGGTGGAAGTCGCTTCTCTACTTTGAAGTGGTTACTACGTTGGCACTTGTTATCGGGTTGGTATTCATCAACTTGACGAATGCAGGTTCGGGCATTGAAGTGCCAGAATCGCTCTTGGTCGAACTGCCATCTACCACGCCCAAAACGTGGCAACAGCACATCATCGATATTTTTCCAGAGAACATCATCAAGTCGGTCTATGAAGGCAATGTGCTTCCCATTGTGGTGTTCAGCGTGCTGTTCGGCATTGCGTTGGCCATGCTGAGCGAAAAGAAGCGAAAGCCGATGTTGGAATTTGCTGAAAGCCTTTCCGAGACCATGTTCAAATTCACCAATCTGATCATGTATTTCGCGCCTTTCGGTGTTGGCGGGGCCATTGCAGTAACGGTCGGTCATTTGGGCATCGATGTATTGAAAAACCTTTTCCTATTGCTCATCACGCTCTATTTGGCCCTGGGAGCATTCATTCTGCTGGTGTTGTTGCCAGTTGCGTTGATCATCAAGTTGCCCATCAAGAAGTTCATTCAGGCCATCCGCGAACCGGTTTCCATTGCCTTTGCCACCACCAGTTCGGATAGCGCACTGCCGATCGCATTGGAGAACATGGAAAAGTTCGGAGTTCCGCGCAAGATCGTCTCGTTTGTCATTCCAACGGGCTACACCTTCAATTTGGATGGAACCACGCTCTATCTGTCGTTGGCATCCGTGTTTGTGGCCCAGGCCGCTGGTTACGACCTCAGCATCGGTCAGCAGCTTATCATGGGACTGACCCTCATGCTGACCAGCAAAGGCGTGGCGGCCGTTCCAAGGGCTTCACTGGTCATACTTATTGCCACAGCCGAAACGTTTAATCTTCCAATGTGGCCCATCATGGCCATTTATGGCATTGACGAGTTGATGGACATGGCCCGAACCTCTGTGAACGTGATCGGAAATTGTCTTGCAAGCTGTGTCATCTCCCGTTGGGAAGGCGAATTCGATGATGCCAAAGCCTTGGCATTCACCGAGGATTAAGCATTGGTCAACATTAGGTTGAACTCAATTGTGCTCAAAACCTGCGGTCAGCGTGTAGTTGATGTCGGTGGCGGTGTCGCGTTCCGAATAGTTGAGCGTCATGGCCTCTTCATCGAGGTCGATAAGTCCATAGACCACCGTATCGCCATTCATGGAAACGGTCAGTTCATCTTCCGATACCGATAGTTGCCAATCACCTTGGCGTGTCTGTGGATCGCTTGGGAATTCCTTGGTGGCACCTTCATCCGTAACAAACGTTCCGTTTTCAAGGAATCGGAGTATATTGTCCTTGTCGTACTCATAGATCTGACTGTAGAAATTGGTTATGAGCACCTGCTCGACCATAACCGGTGGGTCGATGGTCAATGATGTCATGCGCCAATCGTTGGCGGTCAGCAGTTCAACCGTGGTGGGATCTTCCTTGCAGGAACTGAGCGATAGGGCAAAGGCGGAAACAAGTAGCAGCGATCGTGTTTTCATGTTCGGGGGTTTTGACAAATATATTGGCGGAAATACGTTCGCTCCACCTTCTGATGCTATTTCTTGAAAACCTTCGATAAGCACATTATCATTTTGCTTCTTTGCCAACGAAAACATGAACATCCTTTTCATCTGTAGTAGAAACCAATGTCGAAGCCGAACGGCAGAGGTCATTTTTGCAGATAGCGAAGAGCATGTGGTGCGTTCGGCCGGCACTGCAGCTTCTGCGCGCATCAAGGTAAATGAGGCCATGCTGCTTTGGGCCGATCTGGTCTTTTGTATGGAGAACGAACACCGCGATATTCTGAATCAGCGATTTCCAACGGCCACGCGCGACCTCCGGCTGATCGTGCTCGACATTGAAGACGAATACAAGTTCATGGACACCGAACTCATCGAGGAACTGGAAATTGCCACCGCACCCTATTTCTGAGTGCCCCGTTCGGTTCAAGGGCTGAGAAGTCTCAATGTCATCACTGACCATTGTCAGGATCATACATACAGGTCAGTTTGAAATTAGCACTGAATTTAAAGCCATTCGCCATGCTAGTAGATGAATCAATGACCGCGCATACGCGCACCGTTCGCCCCGACCAAAGTCTGAGTGATGTGCGGAGTATTTTTGAAGAAGAAGGATTCCGACACCTGCCCGTAATGGGGAATGATGGCATCATCGGCATCATCACACGCACCGATCTTATGCGGGTCACTTATGGCGCGCACATTGCCGAGGCCGATTTTGAAGTGAACGACCTGATCTTGGAAACCACGACTGTGGAGGAATGCATGAGCAAGAAGCTGATAACCATCGAGTCCGGTGCCGACCTGAAAGAGGCCGCCCGACTGATGCGCAAATACAAGGTCGGTTGCATTCCTGTGGTTGATAAGGGAGACCTGCTTGGGCTGGTAACAACCACCGATGTGCTTTCCGCTTACATCTCGATCGGGTAGTTGTTTCGGTAAGTTCAGAAGCCACCTTCCAAAATAGGAAGGTCTATCCGTAACGTTCCGAAGTGGCATGTTAAAACGCGCAGGTGTATCCTGAACAGAGCTGTAGGCGTTTTATCCCGCGAGCGGAATAGCTATGGACGAAAGGGAAAGAGCTAAGGAAATGCCTGTCATAGCTATTCCAATGAAGGAAACAGCTAAGGAAGAGAGGGAAAGAGCTAAGGAAATGCCTGCCATAGCTATTCCAATGACGGAAATAGCTAAGGAAGAGAGAGAAAGAGCTAAGGAAATGCCTGCCATAGCTATTCCGATGACGGGAATAGCTATGGAAGGGAGGGAAAGAGCTATGGAAATGGCAAAAAAGGCGGTTTTGCTGGGTCCGTTCAGCGAACTGTGTCAGATCTGATGGTGGGTGGCACTATTGGGGCACGCGTTGCAAACGCGCGCCATCGAGGGCACAAGTAAAAACGTGCAGGTTCATCTGTAACGTTACAAAGGGCGAAGTCTGAAACGACCGCCTGTGTCCATCAATGACGGAGGCATCTATCCAAAGATCGGGGGCTTCTGTGAGAGAGGTGGAGGCTTCCACGAGAGTGGTGGAGGCTTCCATGAGAGTGGTGGGGGCTTCCATGAGAGTGGTGGAGGCTTCCATGAGAGTGGTGGAGGCTTCTATTAGAGTGGTGGAGGCTTCCATTAGAGTGGTGGGGGCTTCCATGAGAGTGGTGGTGGCTTCCATGAGAGTGGTGGAGGCTTCCGAGGTGTAATGCTTGGTCGAGGTGAGAAGGGACTTATTCTTACTACCGGGCGATTTACAAAAGATGCTAAGGCTGAAGCAAACCGTGATGGCGTTACACCGATTGAATTAATTGATGGAAATCAATTGGTTGATCTCTTCGAAAAGTACAGGCTTGGACTGAAACCAGTTACTGTGTTTGAGATAGATCAAGAATTTTTCAAAGCATTTTCCTGATTAGACCAATCACAACGCCTTCAACTCACTCACCAACTCCGTGAGCGCCTTCTTGGCATCGCCAAAGAGCATGCTGGTCTTGTCGCGGTAAAAGAGGTCGTTGTCGATGCCCGCGTAGCCCACGCTCATGCTGCGTTTGTTCACAACGGTGTGCTTGGCGTCTTCCACATTCAGAATGGGCATGCCGTAGATGGGCGAGGAGGGATCCTCCTTGGCGGCAGGGTTCACCACATCGTTGGCACCGAGCACGAGCACCACATCGCAGGTGGAGAATTCTGCATTGATGTCTTCCATTTCCACCAGTTTGTCATAATCCACGTTGCTTTCTGCCAGCAGCACGTTCATGTGTCCGGGCATGCGGCCCGCCACGGGGTGAATGGCGTATTTCACTTCCACGCCACGGCTGGTGAGCAGCGCCTCCATTTCGTGCACCACGTGTTGCGCCTGCGCAACGGCCAGTCCGTAGCCGGGCACAATGATCACTTTCGAGGAATAGTTGAGCAGCACGGCAAGGTCGCTCGGGCTGGTCTGCTTGTAGGATTTCTGTTTGCCGTCTCCACTTGCAGCAACAGCCGCTCCGCCAGTACCGAAGGCCCCGAAGATGACGGCTGTGAGGGAGCGGTTCATGGCGTTGCACATCACCACGGTTAGGATCGTTCCGGCCGAACCAACGAGAATACCACCCGTCAGCATGGCCATGTTGCCATAGAGGAAACCACCGAAGGCGGCTGCCATTCCTGTAAAGGAGTTTAGCAGCGAAATGACCACGGGCATATCGGCCCCACCGATG